>NZ_DASWOM010000017.1:0-174926 GCF_036398755.1 Acerihabitans sp.
CGCGGCGGCGGTTTCATCGGCGCCCACCGCATAAAAGGCGACGCCGGTGTCGGTACGCTTGATAAGCAGCCAGACCAGGGCAAAAAACGCCAGCACCAGGGCGGACACCGGCAGGCTTTGCCACAGCATGCCCGTCAGGCCGTCGCTGACGAACTCCGATACCGCGCCGCCGGGCACCGGCAGCAGGAGCAGGGCGATGCCCTGGCCGATAATCATGGTGCCCAGCGTGGCGGCGATGCTCTGGATGCCGCGATAGGCCACCAGATAACCATTGAGCAGGCCAACCAGTCCCCCGGCGCCCATACAGAGCAGCAGGCTGCACAGCGCGCCGCCCGGCCCGTCGAACGGGACCATGGCGGTTAATACGTTGGCGATGGAGATCACGCCCACCAGCGATAAATCGAACCCCCGGGTCAGCACCACCAGCGTTTGCCCGGCGGCGGCCAGCGCCAGCGGCGCGGCGTTATTGACCAGGTCGGCGACGGCGAAGGCGCTGAACGCGCCGGGTTCCGACCAGCCGTACAGCAGATACATGAAAACATACACCACAATTGCCAGCGCCGCGCCGCGCAACGCCGGGCGCTGGCCTTTTCCGGGCCGAGGGGCGCCCGGGACCTTCCGGGAAAGGCCCTGCGATACATCACTCATAGTCGAGCTTCCTGTGTTTATTGGGGCCGGATGGTCAGGCGAAACGGCGGGCCGGGGCGTCGGACCGGCGCGCATCTGTGCGCTGTGCCATCGTGTTTTCCCTGCGGTTTACGCCATTCCCTGGCGTGAAGGCCTGCTCAGCCCGCGCCCGGCACCACCGTAATCGGCGTGGGGGCGATCCGGCCCCCCGGCGCGTGGCTGTGATGGTGATGGTGATGGGTCAACCGCGGGTCGGCGACCCGGTCCAGGGTGGCGCACGGATCGGAGATGTGCGCCACGCGATGCAGCGAAACCGGTTGTCCATGCGGGGTGTGCAGATAGGCCAGTTGCCACAACGCCTGGCGCGCGTCGACATCACCGCCGGACAACAGCGCTTTGCCTTGCAGCAGCGTTTCCAGCGCGCTCAGCCACTGGCGATAATAGGCGTCCCCCAGGGTTTCGTCCGGCCGCTGCGGCTGTTGCCTGATGGTACGCGCGAACACCGCCACCCATTCTTCCCAGCGGTAGAATCCGTTGCGCGACAGTTGCAGGGCGGTGGCGAAGGCTTCCGCCTGCCACGGTTCGCCGAACGCCATTTCCGGTTCGTCCTGGGTCGCGCCGGCGGGTGATGATGTGGTTATCGTCGTCATGCTGCGCTCCTCTCAGGTTGCCGGAACAATATAGTCATCCCACAGATCGAGATAGACCGCGGAATTATCCTCGGCCTGCTCGCCCCACAGTTCCCGCGCCTCGAAGCGCACGCTGTAGACATGCTGTGGTTTTTCCCCCTTGCCGTGGGCAAAGGTATCGGGAAACACGAAGGAGCCGTGGCGGCGCACCACCGTGCCCGTCTTGCCGCGAACATAGCGCGGCAGGCGGGTATGGCCCCGCGGATGGATATTTTTTGCCTGTACCCGATCGCCGGCGGTGAAACGGATCGGCAAATCGGTGGGGCGCACATAAACCGGATTGGTTTTCACCGCGGCGTACACCTGCTCTTTTTCCAGGATTTTCATGCTGTTTTCTCCTGCTGCGCCAACTGCCGAACCTTGTCTTCCAGCTCTTCCCGGGTGAATAGGCCGTTTTCGATGCCCAGCGTTTCCATCGCGTGGTACCAGTGTACGTAATAGGGCGTACTGAGATATTCCGCGGGATCCATCACCTCGATGGCGTGGCGGAATTCATCAATGGGGCACAGGCCGCCGGCAAAATACAGGCCGATGGTGGAAAAAACCTGTTTCTCCCATGGCGCCTTGAAAACCGGCTCGCCGGGATTTATCGCCACCGGGCCGAGGTTATGCATGCCGCCTACATCATGAATTGAATTCATCGTTTTCTCCTGTTCAGGCTTGGGTTACCAGGGGGCCTACGGGGGGCAGCACGGCGGTGCCGATCATCGCGTCGCGGCTGACCAGGGCGGCCAGTTGTTCCTCGCTCATGCCTTCGCTGCCGGCCGGACGTCGCGGCAGGATCATATAGCGGATCTCGGCGTTGCTGTCCCACACCCGGATTTCAACGCTGTCCGGCAGCCGCACGTTAAACTCTTCCAGCACCGCGCGGGGCTCGATGACCGCCCGCGAGCGATACTGCGGCGCTTTGTACCAGGTGGGCGGCAGGCCCAGGGTCGGCCAGGGATAGCAAGAACACAGCGTGCATACCACCATGTTGTGTACCGTTTCGGTATTTTCGGCCACGAACATATGGGCGCCTTCCAGCCCGGTAAAACCCAGCTCGGCAATGGCCGAGGTGGCATCATCCAGCAGCCGCTGCCGGTAGGACGGGTCGCTCCAGGCTTTGGCCACCACCCTGGCGCCGTTCTTCGGACCGAAACGATGTTCAAAGATATCGATGATTTCATCCACCGCTTCCGCTTTGAGATAGCCTTTTTCAATCAATAAGGACTGAATAGCTTTAATCCGTAAGGTCGGAATATTAGGTGGCGCGGTGGGCTCCAGAATATCGCTCATTGTCATTCCTCTTGTTGCTCGGTTTTTGCGGCCTTTGCGCCGGGTAACACGCACCGGCCGCGGGAAATACCGTGCAAAAAAAAAGCCCCGGCAACTCTTGCGAGCTGCGGGGGCATCTTTGCCGGCGTGATGTTTACTCTCTGACACTATCTATAACGAATATCAACGGGCCTGGACGTCGGAAAAATAAAAATTCACCTGATGTCCTTGTTAAGCAATATAGATGCCAATGTGTACTTTGTAGATTTATTGTTATTAAACAGGCTATTGAATGAAACCTGTATTACCGTGGCCGCCGCGGGTGCCGAACGGGTTGTTTCCTTGTACCGTTTAAGTGCAGGCCGGTCACCAAGGTGGTGCGCATCACCCCTGTCGGCCGCGGGCGCGCAAGGACCTATTGCACAGAGCGCGATTTCAACCGGCATAACCATTCCTGCTGGCGCGATAAAAAAACGATGCAGAATTCCTCCACCGTTTGCTGGTGCTCGGTGGCCAGCCGCCGCAGTAATTCATAGGATTGCTGTTCGCTGTGATGAAATTCCCGCATCAATACTATTTGCGCCGACAACAGGAAACGGCGCGAACGGATGCGAATGTCCTGTTGCCTGAGGGCGTCCAGGTGCGCCTGATGGCGTTCATAATGATGCCGCGCCAGGATGATGGTGGATAAAATGCCATCGGTCTTGACCGGCTTGCGCAGGCAGCCGTCCACCTCCTGATCGATGACCCACGACAAGCGGGACGGGGTCTCCAGTCCCATCAGCGCGATTTTGGGCAATGACGGCCACGTGCCCAGGCTGATCTGCTTGATAAGGACGCTATTATCGGAGTCAAAAATCACGCTGTCATAACGATCGCGGAACACGTCATCATGAAAATCCATAAAGCTGTTGCCCTCGATGCCCAGACGCTGGAACTGCAGCAGCAGGTTTTTTTCGTCACGAGGCGCGCAGCCGAACAGCGCAATTTTCAATCCTCGCACCACCAGTCGTTTTTTTGCCTCTTGCACTCAACACCTCGCGCGGCCGGCTATAACGTAAAATCGGACCAGGTTAACCAGGGGTCTGGAATTACCGGGCCGGGGGATTGCCAAAGCAGATGAAAGCGCCCGTCGTCGCCAAGCCGCGCCAGGCGCGGCGTCAGGCTGGCATGGTTATTTTCCCGATTGATGCGGGTGATGCCGTTCGGCGCCGACAGGCTTTCGGCGTATACCGCCTCGCGCACCGCCGACGTCTCGTCGCTGCCGCACCGGTTAATGCCCTTGGCTAAAAAGTGTCCGCACATCCATGCGGCCTCGGCGTCCACCGTGGGGGCGGCGTTTTCGCCGAAACGGCGGCGATAGCACCGGACAAACCGCCGGTTCTGCTCGTTGTCGATACTTTGGAAATACACGGCGGAAACCAGGTATCCCTCCAGCGCGTCCGCGCCCACCATCGCCACCTCCGACTCGCACAGCGTCAGGCTGAGCCGCGCGATGGAGGACGAACGCAGGAATTCATGCTGCCGCTCCATGGTTTTCCAGACGCGGTAAAAACGGTAGGCCGAAATGCCGACCAGCGTGACCATGATTACCGGCGGGCGGCGGCGGATGATATCCAGGATGACCTGTTCCACCTCGGTATCGCCGAGCGCCAGAAACCGGCTGTGGACCAGGGTGCCGCCACGGGCATCCAGCGCGTCGCGGATGATGCGATCGATTTCTTCCGACCAGATATAGTCCGAGCCGACGTGGTATATCTCCGCCGGATAATGATTGATAACATAGTCGAGCATCGGCAGCACGTGCTGGTTGGGCACGGCGCCCAGGTACATAACATGATTGCTGCTTTCAAAACCCTCGTAGCGCGCGGTATGCCACAGCAGGGCGTTTGCGCCCTCGACCAGCGGCAAAATCAGTTTGCGTGAAGCGGAGGTGTAACAGCCGACGATATGCTTTACCCCGTGCCGGTACAGCAGGTCATGGCAATGGCGATAATAGTTATCCAGGTTGCAGCCGGGATCGTAGATGACCGGCGCCAGGGTAAAGTTAAAATTTTTGCTGGCATTCACTTCCTCGATGGCCAGCATAATGCCGTTAAGCATTTCCCGCCCGATACCGCCATATTGACCGGACACCGAATACAGCACGCCCACCGGGATGGTGGCTTTCGATCGGCCCGGGCCCGGCGCCGGATGGTTATCTGCTGAAAACATATTCACCTCGTATAACCTTATTGGTTGCCTGCGACCTGTATCAAAGGCTGGTAATAATGGGGCTGGCGCATGGCGACCAGATCTTTGCGGCGCACCACATTGGTGGGATAAGCCGAGTCCAGGTTGCTGGTATCGATGTCCAGCACGGCCAGGCCCTGGGCTTCAGTGACCAGCGCCTCGCCCCTGGGCCAGACAAACGTATCCGGCCCGAAAATGCCGCTAAGTCCCGACGGATTGGCATTGGCATAACTTAGATAGACATTGTTTTCCCCGGCCCGCACCCGGGTTAACAGCCAGTGGTGGCGGGACGCCCCGGTGGCGATGGGGTAATCGTGGGGCACGGTGGTGCCGGGATGTTCCGCCGGTCCCGGCAGATCCAGCGCCGCCGGGCAGGCGATAATGTCGCAGCCGCGCATCGCCAGGATCCGCCCGGCCTCGGGAAAATCAAGGTCATGGCCTATCAGCAGGCCGATGCGCCCGCAGGGAATATCAAAGGTTTTCCAGACGCTGCCGGGCGTGGCCCAGGTCTTGTCCTGCGCGGTTAAATGGATTTTGCGGTACACCCCCTGCACGCCGTCCGGGCCGATCAACAACGCCGAATTATAGCGTCCGCCTTCGCCGTCATCTTCCGCCATGCCCGCCACCAGGTACAGCCGCAGGCGAGCGCACAGGTCCATCAGGGCATTGACGGCCGCGTGTTGCGGCGTAATGGCGCCGGCGGGTGTCCGGTAGGGGCCGGTGAGGCAAAGCTCGGGCAGCGTCAGCAGCTCGGCGCCCTGCGCTTTTGCCCTGGCGGCCAGTTGCCCGATAAGGCCGAGATTGACGTTAATATCCGGGTCGGGTTCGAATTGACCCACCGCGACGCGGGAGCGTTTGCCCTTGGGCAGCGGCTTGGTGGCGTACAGGCCGAAGAAATCCAGCGGGTTCCACATAAAGGTATTGGTCATCAGCTCCTTGTACAGCTCGGGCCGGCGTTCCGTCAGCACGCTGCGGCGCTGGGCATCGGGATGCAACAACCCACAGACGATACCGTCGCCGGTATCGCGCCAGGACTGGACATGGCCGTTGGGTTCGATAATGCAGCTGCCGCCGCTGAACTGGACGCCGCGTTCCCGTCCCCAGCGATTGCTTTCAATCAGGTAGCAGTCGTTTTCATAGGCGCGATTGATCCAGTAAGGCGCGGGCGTGCGCTCGGCCAGCCAGTTGCTGATATGGCAGATGACGTCCGCGTCCTGTAGGCCGGCCAGGCGGGCGGTTTCGATAAAATGAATGTCCATGCAAATCAGCAGCGCAATATTGCCGAGCGGGGTAGGGAACACTTGGTGCCCCAAATCACCGTTCGCCGCCCATTTGGGCTCCGAAATATACGGATGGGTTTTACGGTGTTTGCCGATAACGCCGCTGGGACCTATCAGCACCGCACAGTTGTAATACAGCCCGCTGCGCGCGTCCACCTCAGGCAAACCGACCACCAGGTAACATTGATGGCGCGCCGCCAGCAGGCCAAAACGATCGGTGGTGGCGCCGGGCACCGTCTCGACATAGCCGGCGACCTCTTCCCGATCCATCCAGCAATAGCCGGTGGTGCCCATTTCCGGCATGACGATCAGGCGCGCGCCGTTAGCCGCGGCTTCCCCCGCCAGGTCCAGCAGCCTGAGGATATTGTCTTCTTTACGGAATTGGGTGGGTTCGAACTGAATTGCGGCGACGGAAACAGGTTCTTTGATCATTCTCACGCGCTCCTTGGGTAAAAAAAAAGCCCCATCAACCGTTACGGTTGACAGGGCATCTTTGCCAGATTCATGTGTTATGACGTCCTACCTTCCGCACAGAAGAGGTCTACGGAGCGCCGGGCAATGCAGGTAAGCAAGCAATTTGCATGCCCGAAAATCAGTTTTTTTTAAAACTTGTTTTAGATCAATTCATTAAATTTAAATACCGCCGGCGTCCCTCGCCGTAGCCGCGGTGGATTTCACTGCGGCGGTGCGTTTGCGCGCCCGCTGCACTGTTTTGGCATGCCGGGCGCCGGCGGCGTTTTCAGTTGAATATGCCGTTGATGATAAGCATCGCGGCCATGCCGCCGACGGCGGGGATAAAGGTCCGGCGCACAATCATAAACGGCGAGCATTCCCCCGCCTTGCTGACGGCGATAATCACACCCGCGACAGGGGATATCGACCGGCCCATTCCCGCCATCAACTGCATCGGTAAAATCATGCTCACCGCGCTTTCGCCGAATTTGGCCGCGATGCCGGGCGCCAGTCCGGAAAACGAGAAAAACGCCGCCACGCCGGAACCCGTCAGCGCGGCGGTGACGCACACCAGCAGCGCCATCACCACGGTCATGCCGCCAAAACCGAAGCCGGCGGTCTGCACGGTGTTGATGATATAATCCACGGCGCCGATAATCTGCAATCCCTGGGCAAACACGTCCGCGCAGACCAGCAGGGAGACAATGCTGGTAAACATCGTCCCCATGCCTTTAAAGAACACCTGCACGCCTTTACAGGCAACCTTGAAATCGCGTTTCACCAGCAGTTCGCAGGCAAATGCCAGCAGCGTCCCGATGATCATGGCGGTGACCACATCGATCTTGATGGCGCTGACCAATAACGGACTGAAGACAATCACCAATACCACCGGAAACACCGGCAGCAGGGCATAAAACGCCGGAGCGCGGGCCGTCTCTTGCCCCACGGCGGGTTCAGGCGGTTGGGCGGCCATCACCGCTCCGTCCTTGGCGTCAAAATATCGCGCGGTGAAAAATATCAGCACCGCGACCGTGGCCATGACGCCCATGGCCAGCGGCAGCTGATAATGGGCAAAATACACCGCCGCCTCCATGCCGGCGTGCTTGGCGGCCAGATTGGCCGTGCCCACCGCCGGGCCGAGATCCATAAACGCCGACATGCCAATCATCGAGGCCGCCGCCGCCTTGCTCACCCCCAGGCGCACCAGCACCGGGAAAAATGTCACCAGCAGCAGCATGGCAAGTCCCGCCGCGCTGGAAATGGCGACATGCAATAACTGCGATAAGATATACCCGATCGCCAGGATGACATAAGGCGCCTTGATCATCTGCAACGGTTTGATGCAGGTATCGACCATGGCGTTCGAGGCTTTGATATGATCCATATAATCGGCAAATCCCCCGGCGGCCATGATAATCAAACCGATGCCGGCCACCTGGGTCGCCAATGACTCTTTGACAAAAGCAAAAATATCCCAGCCAATCCAGCCGGTGGATTTAGCCGGTCCGTACAATATCGACTGTTGCGGAAAAAAAATTGCCGTAATAAGCAGCAAGGATAACCCCGCCAGTAGCAATACCGTCTGTGGCTGGTAATTTTTTATAATAAACCAGGCGGCGCAAATCGTAATGATTGCGCCTATTAAGAAGCCGGTCATCAATTCACCCTTTTAGCGTATTCAGTTATGGGATATAAAATCGTCCAGCAGCGCGTTGTAATAATCGGGCGCCTGGAAATACGGCGCGTGCCCCAGGCCGGGCATGTCGATATGCCGGGTAAACGGCACCAGCTTTAGCAGATCGGCGGCTAACCGTGGCTGTACCACCGGGTCTTTTTCGCCGGTTAAGATCAGGGTTGGCACCGTTATCAACGGCAGCAGCGGTCGATTATCGGCCAGCTGCAGCATCCTGGAGGCGCGCGCCAGCCCTTCCGGGCGGGTCTGTGCCGCTATTTCCGCCGCATAGGACAACACGGACGCCGGCACCTCCGGGAACGGCAACAGGTCGCGGGCCCGGTTCCGGCCATAGGCCTCGGGACCGATCTCCGCCAGTTCCCGCATGCGTTTTTGCAGTTTTTCCGAGCCAGGCGCGCTCTTGGGCGCCGCATAACCCGGATGGGTGCAGGACAATACCAGGCACTTTATTTTGTCGGGATGCCGGGCGGCATAACGGCTGGCTACCGTCCCGCCCATGGAGTGCCCCACCAGCGAGATTTTTTGATCTCCGCAGGTCAGGACCAGTTCATGCAGCATTTGCTCGTAGGCGTCGATATCCTCCGCCACCAGCGCGGATTCGCCATAACCCGGAGCGTCCCAGGCCATCACCTTATAGGCGGGCGACAGCGCGGCGAACTGGAACGCCCAGGCTTTGGCGCTGCCCAGCAGACCGTGTAAAAAAAGGATCACCTCGCCCTCGCCACGGGAGCGGAATGACAAATTCCCCTGGGAGGTGGCAATAGTCTGTTGCCCGGGGCAAACGGGTACGTCGTTGCTTTCAGCGTTCATAGGCAAAGCCTCTTCTGCGTAATAAATGATGTAGGGATGACGGGCGCCCGGTCGGCACCCTTTACATATTGTCTGAAAAAATAATGCGCGCGCGCCGTCGGCGTTTATTTATTAAAAACGTTAAATTCCTCGAATAACGATTCCATAACCTTGAAATTATCACCCAACTCATTTCCCATGACCTCACCCATATAATTCACCAGCGCTTCAACCAGCACGAATCCGGCGCTGCGGCTGTTGAACAAGCCGTTATGCTGACTGTCCATCAGCAACAGGGCGGTGGCGAAATGACTGAAGGGATTGACCGCGCGATCGGTAATGACCACCGTATCTCCCCGGTGCTGGTAAAACCAGCGGATAAGGCGGGTGGTGACGCTGGAGAACCGGTAATAGGATATCGCCAGCAACACGTCGCCCTTGCGCGCATCCACCAGCTTATGCGGCAAATTGGCGATGTTGGCATCAAGCAAAATGATATCTTTCTTGATATACCTGCCCAGCAGATAAAAATACTCGGCCAGCGTGTGCGCCGTTGCGCTGCCGATAACATATAATTTTTTTTGTGGATCGCAAATCAGACTGATGGTTTTTTCGAGGTCTCGCTTATCAATTTTTTCAAAAGTATTGTTGATGTTGGCGGTTATTTCATTGAAGTGCTTGCCAATATATTCCATACCGTTTTTTATATGCTGGTCTTTATTAAATCGTTCGATGGGCGATACATTTCTGCGTTGCCCAGGCTTAATGGTAGATTTTTTAAAGTCCTGAAAGCCATTAAAGCCGATTTTTATCATAAACCGCCCCAAGGTAGATTTGGCGATGTTTATTTCTTCACAAATATCAATGACTTTACTATAGGGTATCGACAAAAAATGCTTATCGAAATACTCAATAATGCGCTGTTCCGTCGCGGTCGGGTTATCTATTTTTGCTATACGCTGAGAGAACTCTGTTTTGTTCATACCGTTTTTCCCCCGCCGTAAATCCCTTCCTCAATTAATAACAAACCGAAGAGATAAAAAAGGGGAATTAAACTTTCCCTTGTCAAAAGTGTGTGGCACATCTCATTAATTCCGTATGCCGGTGCTTGTCCGCGGTGTTGCAGGCGCTGGCCTTAGACGGTGCCGTAAATCGTGCCTGAGACGGCATAACGAGGTAACGCGCGGCGGCGGCGCGGGCCGGCTGTTCCCGCGCCCGGCGTCGCGCGCCGTTATTGATCACCACGCCATCCCGGCGCGCGGGTCAGTCGTCCTCAAACCATTCGCCGTTGCGCTCGCTGATGGGCGTGATGGAGAAAATCATTTCCTGCAAATGAAGACGCATCGCCTGTTCGGCGATGTCGGCGTCTTTGGCTTTGATGGCGTTGAAAATATGATGATGCTGCTCGATAAGCCGGTCCGGCGGCGAGACTTCGCTTAACGTCAGAAAACGCACCCGGTCCATGGCCGCCTTGATATTTTCCACCGTTTCCCAAGCCAGGGCGCAATCAATACTGCCGGCGATAAGCCGGTGGAAGTCGTCATCAAGCCGCAGGAACTCATTGCTATCATGTTTTTGCGCCGAGCGCGTTTGCAACTCCAGATTATATTCCAACCGTTCCAGATAATCCGGCCGGGCCTGTTTGGCGGCGCGGCGTACCACGGCGCTTTCCAGCGATTCGCGAATAAAACGCCCGTCTTCCACCAGCCTGGCGGAAATTTTACGCACGAAGGTGCCGCGTTGGGGTAATACCTGGACCAGGCCGGTTTCCGCCAGTTTAATAAACGCTTCGCGCACCGGCTGGCGCGAGACGTTAAATCGCGCGGAGATCTCTTTTTCGGAAAGCAGGGAACCCGGCGGGATGATGCAGGTGACAATCTCCTGGCGCAGGTAGCGATAAATCTGCTGATTTACCGGCTCGCCGGCATGGAGGATATGAGTGAGCGACATACGGTATGGTCCGTTTTATCAGATAGCTAAGGTGAATATATTACAATTGCCGGTAAGTCTAAAGGGATGTTACACCCGCTGTTACTGTTATGTCGGATGGCGCCGGCTAATATTAATGGCAGTCGTCGCGTTAATAACGGCGGGCAAACAGCCCGCAAGGATCAAACGATGCAAAACCAGACCCTATCCCGCCATGGCCGGCTGACGATGGCGTCGTTATCCCGCCGCCGGCTATTGTGCCTTGGCGCCGGATGGGCGGCCTGGAACGCCCTGGGCGCCGGCGGCGTTGCTTTTGGCGCGTCCCCGGCGTCCCCGCAATCCCCTTTACCAGGAGCAACGGTTATGCCGACCCGTACCATCCCTTCCTCGCGCGAGGCGCTGCCGGTTATCGGCCTTGGCACCTATCGCGGCTTTGATGTCTCCCCGGGCGGCACGGACTATGCGCGGCTTCCCGCCGTGTTGGATGCGCTGTTCGCCGCCGGCGGCAGCGTTATCGACAGTTCCCCCATGTACGGACGGGCGGAGCGCACCACCGGCGAACTGCTGGGCGCACGCCAGCCCCGGCCCCAGACGTTTCTCGCCACCAAGGTATGGACCTCCGGGCGCGAGGCCGGTATCCGCCAGATGGAGGATTCATTCCGTCTGTTGCAAACCGATCGTATCGACCTGATGCAGATCCATAATCTGCTGGACTGGCAAACGCACCTGCCGACCCTGCGCGAGATGAAGGCGGCGGGGCGCATACGTTATATCGGCGTCACGCACTATACCTCCTCGGCGTACGAGGCGCTGGAGAACGTAATCAACATTACGCCGCTGGATTTTCTGCAGATTAACTATGCCCTGGACGATCGCGCGGCCGAACGGCGGCTGCTCCCCCTGGCGCGGGACAAAGGGATCGCGGTGATCTGCAATACGCCGTTTGGCGGCGGGGGGCTGCTAAGGCGCCTGGGATCGACGCCGCTGCCCGCCTGGGCCGGGGACGCCGGCGCCGTGTCGTGGGCGCAGCTGGCGCTGAGGTTCGTGCTCGCCAATCCCGCCGTCACCTGCGCCATACCGGGCACGGGCAATCCCAGGTATATGGCGGAAAACGCGGCGGCGGCGACCGGGCCGGCGCTGACGCCGCGGCAGATGCGGGAACTGATTGCCCTGGCCTGATGTCCGGCGGGGCCGCTGAGTGATATGGCCAGTGCCCTTTATGACATCGCATAGACACTGCTGGAGGTATTAACTTGCATGATGATAGTCACTGGCTGTATGCTACTTTCAACATGATAGTGACCGGCCGGAGAATTCGCCCATGACCAAGACCGATTTCAGCGCCATGCCCTGTCCCATCGCCCGCAGCTTAGGCCGGGTGGGCGAGTGGTGGAGTATCCTTATCCTGCGCGATGCCTTTTACGGCCTGACGCGATTTTATGAATTCGAGGCCAGCCTGAAAATCGCCCCCAATATGCTGACGCGCCGGCTTAACGAGCTGGTGGAAAGCGGACTGCTGGCACGCAAACAGTACAGCGAAAAACCGCCCCGCCATGAATATCACCTGACGGCGGCCGGACGCGACTTCCGGCCGGTGTTATGGGCGTTGCTGGCCTGGGGCAATGCCCATTTCGCTCCCGAGGGCATAGCCTCGCAGCTGGTCAACCGTGAAACCAATGTGCCGGCGCAGCCCGTTCTGGTCGATGCCGTAACCGGGCAGCGCATCACCGCCGATACCTATCGGGTGGGTCCGGGGCCGATGGCCGGCGAGCAAATGCGTTACCGCATGGATTTTCTGAAACACAAAGAGGCCGCCGGGGATGACAAGGCGCGTTTTAACCCCCCGCCAAACAGCGCACCTGACAGGATACCCCGATGAACGCTCCCATAAGCGCCAACGCCTCACCGGCGCGCGGCGTGAAAAAACGCCACGCGCTCATGTTAACCGCGCTGTTGGCCGGATCGGCAATACTTGCCGGTTACGGTTATCACTGGTGGACCCAAAGCCGTTTTGTGCAAACCACCGACGACGCCTATGTCGGCGGTGATATCACCACCATCAGCGCCAAAGTGGCGGGATATGTCGCCAGCATGGAGGTCACCGATAACCAGGCGGTACATGCCGGCGATGTGCTGCTGCGGCTCGACGATCGGGATTACCGGGCGGCGCTTGCGAAAACGGAAGGGGAAATCGCCGCGCAACAGGCCGCTCTGGTCAATCTGGCCTCGACGCGCAGTTTGAAGGAAGCGATGATCGATCAGGCCAGGGCCACCATTGCCGGTTATGACGCGCAAACAGAGCGCACGCGCCATGATCTGGAGCGCTATCAAAAACTGCAGTTGTCCGACGCCGTCTCGGTGCAAAGCCTGCAAAAAGCCCAAGCCGACTACCGGCAAGCGGCGGCCGACGGCCAGCAGGCCCGGGCGGCGCTGCTGGCGGCACAGCGCCAGCTGGCGGTAACCGATAGCGAGAAAGGACAGATCCTGGCCGCGCTGGATCAGGCGGTGGCCGAACGCGATCTGGCGCGGCTTAATGTGGAATACAGCCAGATCCGCGCCCCGATAAACGGCGTGGTGGGCAACCGGCGGGCCAGACTGGGCGCCTGGGCCGCCGCCGGCAGCCAGCTGTTGGTGATCATTCCCGCGCGGGGATTATGGGTGGACGCCAATTTTAAAGAAGATCAGCTGGCGGAAATGCGCCCCGGACAGCGCGCCACGGTACGGGCCGATATCCAGCCCGGACGGGTATTTCATGGCACGGTCGGCAGCCTGGCTCCGGCTACCGGCGCTCAGTTCAGCGTACTGCCGACGGAAAACGCCACCGGCAATTTTACCAAAATCGTCCAGCGCGTGCCGGTGCGCATCAATCTCGACAGCGTGGACGGCACGCTGGGCCTGCTGCGGCCAGGCCTGTCGGTGAGCGCCGCCATCGACAGCCGCGATACGGGGCGCCCGTGAGCGGCGCCACCGCGGCGGCCGCCCATTCCTCGGTGGCGTCGCTGCCGGCCGGCATGACGTTGTCCACCAGGATATTTGCGTTTTCCACCATGTGCGTCGGCATGTTTATCGCCTTGCTGGATATCCAGATTGTTTCGGCGTCGTTAAAGGATATCGGCGGCGGCCTATCGGCGGGCACCGATGAAACCGTTTGGGTTCAGACCGCTTATCTGATTGCCGAAATCATCGTCATCCCGCTTTCCGGCTGGTTGGCGCATGTGATGTCCACCCGCTGGCTGTTCTGCGTTTCCGCCATCGGTTTTACCTTGTCAAGCCTGCTGTGCGGCTGGGCCTGGAATATCCAGAGCATGATTGCTTTTCGGGCGTTGCAGGGATTTCTCGGCGGTTCGATGATCCCGCTGGTGTTCACCACCGCCTTTATTTTTTTTGCCGGGCCGCAGCGGGTGTTTGCCGCCGCCACCGTCGGCGGCATCGCGTCGCTTGCGCCGACGCTTGGGCCGACGGTGGGCGGCTGGATAACCGACAACTACTCTTGGCACTGGCTGTTTTTTATCAATTTGGTGCCGGGCGCCTTTGTCGCCATCGCCGTGCCGCTGATGGTCCGGATTGACCGGGCCAACCTGGCGCTGCTGCGCGGCGCGGATTACCTGGGCATCGCGCTGCTGGCGCTGTGCCTGGGCTGCCTTGAGTATACGCTGGAAGAAGGGCCGCGCTGGGATTGGTTTGGCGACAGCGCCATTTTGACCACCGCCTGGATTTCCGCCGTGGCGGGGGTACTGTTTATTTGGCGCTCGCTGACGTTTGCCCGGCCGATTGTCGATCTGCGCGCGTTGAAGGAGCGCAACTTCGCCCTCGGCTGTTTTTTCTCCTTTATCACCGGCGTCGGTATTTTCGCCACTATCTACCTGACGCCGCTGTTCCTCGGCCAGGTTCGGGGGTTCAGCGCGCTGCAGATCGGCGTGGCGGTTTTTTCCACCGGCATCTTCCAGGTCCTGTCCATCCCGGTATATTCCTTTTTCGCCAACCGGATCGATCTGCGCTGGCTGTTGATGTTCGGACTTGCCTGTTTTGCCTTTTCCATGTGGAACTTTATGCCGATTACCCATGATTGGGGGGCGCGGGAACTGCTGATACCCCAGGCCTTTCGCGGTATGGCGCAGCAATTCTCCGTCGCGCCGGTGGTGACGCTGACGTTGGGCGGCCTGGCGCCGGAACGGCTGAAAATGGCCTCGGGTTTATTTAATTTAATGCGTAACCTGGGGGGCGCCATCGGTATTGCCTGGTGCGCCACCTTGCTTAACGACCGTACCAATCTGCATTTCGCCCGACTGGCGGAAGCCCTGGCGGCGCCCAACGACGCGATGAACGCCATGCTCGATACCCTGGCCGGGCAATTTATCCGCCTCGGCTACGACACGTCCTACGCCGCCACCGCCGCGTTGCGCCAGCTCTGGACGCTGACCTACCGCGAGGCGCGCACCTTAACCTTCAGCGATACGTTTATGGCCATTATGTGTTGTTTTATCATCGCCGCCGCCATGGTGCCGTTGATGAAAAAAATGGCCAAAACGCCCGCGCCGCCGCCCGCGCATTAAGCCTGTCGGGCAGGATGGTGGCGCCGCGCCACGGGTTACCGCGTGCCGGTCTCCGCGCGCTGGATTTTGGTATAGACATAGACGGCAAGCCCGCCCAGGATGGCTACCGCGCCGATGACGCTGAATCCCGCCAGATAGGAACCGGTGTTGCTGTACAGCACGCCGACGATAAAACCCGCGGTGGTGCCGCCGCCGCCGGCGCCAATGCCGTTAATGACCCCGGCCGCCGGGCCTACCGCCGCGGGCTTGACGCTTGAGGTGATAATCGACCAGATATTGGTGGTATAGCTGCTGGTGAAATAGGCGATCGCCAGGGTAATCAACGCCATTTTGGCCACCGGATTGTCGATGACAGGCAATATGACCAGCAAAATGCCGGCGACGGTTAATCCCGAGGCGGCAATCAGACCGCGTTTCTGGGTGCGATCGCTGATATAGGACATCGGGATGGCGAAGACAATCGCCAGCATATAGGGCAGGGAACTGGCAAATCCCTGCCACAGGCCGGTAAAGCCCAGGGAATGGACCAGCATGGGGATAAACAGCGTAATGCCCCAGAACAGCATGCCGTTGGCGAAATAGCTGAATATCAGCAGCAGGAAAGGATAGCCGCCAAGCGATCTGAAGGTCAGTTTTTCGTTGGGACGCGCTTCCTCGTCCGCCGCCTCGCTGCCGCTGTCCGGTGCATTTTTCAAGAAGATCAAAAATAGCGGCACCACGATAAACAGGCCCAGCCCGCCGGTAATATAAAAAATCCATTCCCAGCCCAGGGCGTCATAAATAGGCGTAAGGATCAGGAACCCCAGCGCCAGCGCCAGGAACTGGCCGTAAAACTGGATAAGATTGGTTCCCCGGGTGATTTCGTCTTTGGTAAACCAGGCGCGGGCGAAACGGAATTGCTGTGGCCAATAAATGCCTTCGGCAATGCCGAGAATAATGCGATAGATAATCAACAGGGTGGGCGAGGTCACCCAGGCGGTCATCACCTGGGCCAGCGACCAGAGCAGGACCATGCTGACTATCGTGGTCTTGGGATTGAGCTTGTAGGTAAGAAAACCGCCGAAAAAATTCGATAACGCATAGCCGATAAGAAAGCCGGTCAAGGCCAGGCTTTTGGTCGCCGCGCCGGAAAAGCCCAGATCGCGCTCCATGCCGGGCAGCGCAATAGAGAGATTCGAACGATCGAGATAAGCGACAAATAGCCCAATCATTAATGTGCCGCCGATACGGTACCATTTTGAATGACGCATAAAATTTCCCATTCTGTGTTGGTTATGTCTGTTGCGTTGCAGGGTGCTCCGGCCGGGCCATAGCGTCGGCCGTGTTATACCGCGTAGCGCCGGATAAGGTCCCGGTCTATTTCAATGCCCAGGCCCGGCTTGTGCGGCACCGGCATCGACGGCCCGATGACTAAATCGGAAAGCTGCTCGCGAAAGACGTTGGGCGCCCGATCGAGCTCCAGCAGCGGCCGCTCCCTTACCATCGACGGCACCGCCACCGGTATGGCGGAAATTAAATGCAGCGTGGCGGCCAGGGAAATGGCGGAGCCCCAGAGATGTGGATAGCAATCGACGCCGAAGGCGGTGGCCATGACGGCGATGTTCAGCGCTTCGCTCAGCCCGCCGCAGGCGGCGACATCCGGCTGGGCGATGTCCACGCAGCGCTGCTCGAGAAATGACCTGAAACCAAACCGGGTAAATTCCGATTCGCCGCCGGCGATGCGGATATTGAGCGCGCTTCTCACTTCCCGATAACCGGCGAAATCATCCGGCAGCACCGGCTCCTCGAACCAGGAGATATCGTGCTGCTCAATCATCTTGCCTAGCTGAATGGCTTCACGCGCGGTATAGGCGCGGTTGGCGTCCACCGCCAGGCTGGCCTCGGGTCCGATAAGCCGGCGCACCCGCGCCACCCGCTGCGCGTCCTCGCTTAGCCGCAGGCCGCCCACTTTCATTTTGAAGGCCCGGTATCCTTGTTGCAGCGCCTGGTCGGCGTCCTTTTCCAGCGCGTAACGGGGGTCATTGGCGTAATAAAATGACGACGCATAGGCGGTTACCGGCCGCGCGACGGCGCCGCCCAATAACGCCGCGATGGGCTGCCCTAACACCTTGCCGGCAATATCCCATAACGCGATATCGATGCCCGACAGGGCGGAAACCGCTATGCCCTTGCGGCCGAATTCCCGGGTGCGGTTGTAGAGGGTTTCCCATAGCGGCGCGCGCTGCAAAGGATCTTGCCCGATAAGCAGCGGCGCGAAGAGTTCGTTGATAAGCGCGGCGTTGGCCCTGGCCGGGCCAAAGCATTCTCCCCAGCCGATGACGCCCTCGTCGGTGATGATTTCCAGCAGGCAACTGGCCCGGCTATCCCATAGCCACTGGGACATGCCAAACTGCGTATCCAGTTGTTGTACCACCACGTAAGTCTTGATTTCTCGAATCTGCATTGTTGGCTCCTGTCTAAGAAGGTAATCGATTACCCTATGGCTAAAAATTAATTCCGGGTTGAGTCGCGAGCGATAAGCCTGACCGGTAATTCAACGACCTCCGGTCCGTCACGCGGTTCTTTTTTAATCAAATTGATTATCAATCTTTTCGCCACGGCGGCCCCGACCTCGTAAGTCGGTTGTGATATTACCGTCAGGCTGGGATGGCTGACCGAGGCCCATTCGGTATCGTCAAAACCGATAAACAGGAAATCGGCGGGGATGGCGTATCCCAGCGCTTTGGCCGCCTTGAGCACCGCCAGGGCCAGCATGCCGTTGGTGGCAATAATGCCCAGCCGTCGCCGCGGGTCGCGCCGCGCCATAATCCGTTGCAGCGCGTCGGAGACCGGCTGCACCTGGATCCGCTCTATAATTTGGATATCGCTGTCGATGCTACGCCCGACGGCCCGCGCGGCCAGCGTCCGGAAGGCCTCGACGCGCTCAATACGGGGGCTTATGCCGGCGGTGAGCGGACTCAGCAGCGCCAGCGTTTGGCAGCGTTGCGCCAGCAGATGATCCACCGCCAGGGTCATGCCCTGGGTATTAT
This sequence comes from Acerihabitans sp., assembly GCF_036398755.1. NCBI lineage: Bacteria > Pseudomonadati > Pseudomonadota > Gammaproteobacteria > Enterobacterales > Pectobacteriaceae > Acerihabitans > Acerihabitans sp. The sequence continues at coordinate 18,532 of NZ_DASWOM010000017.1, forward strand.
CGACGGTGATTGCTTCCACCGCGCCCCGGCCGACTTTACGTCCGACCAGCGCCACGGGGGTATGGCCGGCCAGCGCGGCAATCAGTTCGTCATTGCCGCCGGTGGTATTAATCACAAAACCATCGACGCGTTTGGCCAGCATCAGCTCGATAAATTCTTTTTCTTTTTCCGGCAATTCTTTTGAATTACAGACAAAAATGGTATAGCCCAGCGCCGCGCAGGTTTCCTCGATGCCCTGCAGGATGGCGATGGAATAGGGGTTGAGGATATCGGAGACAATTACCGCGATGGTATTGCTTTTGGTGCTGCGCAAGGTGCGCGCCACATCGTTGGGTTTATAGCCCATATCTTCAATCACGCTTTCAATGCGCAAACGGGTATCCGCGCTCATCGCATGAAACTTGCCGTTCATATAACGTGATACCGTGGCGGTGGAGACACCCGCCGCCAGGGCGACATCACGGATTGCTATGGGTTTTGTCATGGTTATCAAAGTTAGGTAATCGATTACCTAAATGGTAGCCCGGCGCTTGAGGATAATACTGTGATCGCTGGCGCAAAATGATGATTCGGCTTACAGACGCCGTTCGGGGCAGTTTGTCATCAAGGCGGCGGGGTAGATTTCCCCGCCGCCATCGGGCGCGGCGCGACAGGTATTGTCTTTGTTCACCACCTGAGCGCCGTGCCCAGTCCGGCATGGGTCGGCGTTATGCTGGCCCCGCCCGCCGGGCGGGGAAAATCGGCGTCCATCAGGCGCCAGAAGGCCGGCGTTTCATCAAATTGATGTTCTAATTGTTCAATATCCGCGCTAATGGCGCAGGCCACCAGGCTGGCGGCGTGGGCGACGGGTCCGCTGGGATTATGCGGCGCGCAGCCGGCGCCGTAATAGGCCGCAAGCGCGGCGACCGCCGTCACCCCGGCAATGCCGCGCGCGTATTTCACATCAGGCATCACCACGTCGTAAGCGCCGGCGGCGAGCCAGGGACGAAACGCCTGCGGATGCGTCAGTTCCTCCAGGCCGGCCAGGCGCATGCCCAGGGAATTGGCCTCGCCGCGCAAAAGTTTCAGCGCCGGGATATTCTCCGGCGTTTCCGCCAGCGGGCATTCAAACCAGCTCACGCCCAGGGCCGCCAGCTCCTTTAATACCGCCGATGCGCCCAGGCGGTCGAAGCGCCAGTGGCAATCCACATACAGCGCGGCGTCCGGGCCGATGGCGGCGCGGGTAGCCGCCACCCGCGCCAGTCCTTGGTGCAGCCGCTGGCGGCCCGGCGGCGTATGGAGGGTATCCGGGGTCAGGCCGTCAAAGGGCGCTATCTTGATACGGCTGAATCCCGCCGCCCGCGCTTTTAGCCCCGCCCGGGCGAAACCCGCTTCGTTGCGCTCATTAATGCTGCGATTGATGTTGGCGTACAGCGGGATCCGGGTGCGGTAACCGCCGCCCATCAGCGACGCCGCGTAATCGGCCCGGTCTTTGCCGCGGATATCCCACAGCGCCTGTTCCAGGGCGCTGGCAATCGCCGCCTGCGGCACGCCGCGGGTGTCCCGGGCAATATAGGCGTCAAGGCTTCCCCATGGCCGCCCGAGCAGATCTCGCCGGGCGTTGGCATGGCAGGGATCAAGCGCCCCCGGCTCGCGTACCCAGCTGGCCTCGCCCCAGCCGCTCACGCCGTCCGCCCGCGTCAGCTGGATAAAAGACCAGGTGGTTTTGGCGGTGACCGGACAATGCACCAGATCCAGCGCGGTAATGCGCAGCTTATTCATGGGCTTCCTTAGCGTGAGCGGCGGGCCGGTGCGCGGGCGGGGCGTTTTCGCGCATACGGCCGAGCAAGACCAGCTTGGCGCGCGCGGTATGGGCGGCGGTGACGGCGGCGGCCGCTTCGCCGTCGCCGGCGGTAAATGCCGCCAGCAGCAGCCGATGATCCGCCACCACGCCCGCGAAACGGTCGGCTTGATAGCCGTAGCGTTTCCACAGGGCGCGGATCAGGCGCCAATGCCGTTCGAGGATCAGGCTGGCGTCGCGATTGGCGGCAATCTGATGGATGGCGGCGTGGAAATCCCTATTGGCCGCCAGCGCCACGGCGGCGTCGCCGCGTGAGACCGCTTCCTCGTGTTGCGCCCGCAGCGTTTCCAACTGCGCGAGGCGCTGTGGCGTCATACGCTCGGCGGCGCGGCGCGCCAGGTAGCTTTCAATCAGCATGCGCACATCGAGCAATTCGGCGACGAAGGCGTCGTCCACCGCCACCACCCGCGCGCCCTTATTGGGCTGGGCGACAATCAGTCCTTCGCTTTCCAGGCGCTGCAGCGCCGCGCGTATCGGCATATGGGACACGCCGAAGCGCGTGGCCAGCGCGTCGATGCGCAGCGGCGCGCCGGCATCGAATTCCTGCCGGTTGATAATGGCGTCTCTTAACCGGTCGGTAATGTCCGCGTCGCTGTCCTGGGGTTGCTTATCTAATTTTCGCATAACCATATTTGATCAAATCATATGAGCATTTTGTTTATTTTCTTTTATACAGCGGCTTTATTCAATAGTATTCGTGCAACAACAGATAATAATTTGATCAAATAATGTATTTGCCGTTAGTTGGTCCATCGTTAAATCGAGCATGAGGGATTGTATGACGTTGAACATGTTGAGCGGCCGGGTCCGCGCCGGCGGCCTGCTGCTGGCGCTGCTGCTAGGCCTGGGGTCCGTGGGCGGCAAGGCGCTGGCCGCGGCGCGCGACACCCTGGTGATAGGGCAAAGCGCCGATATCACCTCCTTTGATCCGACAGAGCTGCGCATGGGTACGTTTGTGCTGACGCACCTGCTGTATGATACGCTTATCCGCCTGGATGCCGACGGGCGTCCGCAGCCGGAGCTGGCGCGATCATGGTCTCGCTCCGACGACGGCAAGACGCTGACGCTGACGCTTAGGGACGGCGTGACGTTCCATGACGGCCGGCCGTTTACCGCCAAGGATGTGGCGTTCAGCCTGAATTATGCCCGCGATCCGGTCAACGGCGCGAATATCCTGCCGCTGGCCAAAATGATCGACAGTATCGATACCCCGGACGAGCACACCGTGGTGCTGCATTTTGCCGGCGCCTCGGACGCCATTTTCGATTTATTGGATCTGGCGTTTATTATCGACGGCAGCGCGCCTAAAAAAATCAAAACCGGCGGCAACGGCACCGGTCCGTTTAAACTGAGCCGCTACCTGCCGGGAGAAGACGCGGTATTTGTGCGCAACGAGGCCTATTGGGGCCCGCGTCCGGCGTTGAAAAAAATTACCCTTAAAGTGATCCCCGATCAGCAGTCCGGGGTGATGCAGCTGCGCGCCGGCACGGTGGATTTTCTCCCCTCCCTTGACCGGGAGGGCGCCGAACAGCTGGCATCGGCCGGTTTCGCTACCGGCGCCGCCACCGTGGAGGGGCGGGTACTGGATATTACGCTTAATACCCAAACCCCGCCGCTGGATAAACCCGAGGTGCGGCGCGCCATCGGCCTGGCGCTGGATCGCGCGCGTATCGCCCATGATATCGCCGGCCCCGACGCCCAGGTGAAATGCCTGCCCTGGCCGCACTTCAGCCGGCGCGAAGCGGCGGGACATGAAAATGACTGCGTCCACGATCTGGACCAGGCCAGACGGCTGATACAGCAGGCGGGCGCCACCGGCGCGGAAGTGTCGCTGATGTCGCGCAGCCAGTCGGAACCCCAGATAGGCGCGATGGCGCAGATGCTGCAAAGCGCGCTGAGGGATATCGGCCTGAAGGCCAATATCGTCGAGATGTCCGAGGCCGCCTATATTTCCCGTCTGCGCAAAGGGGATTTCCAACTGGCGGCCCATGTCTACGCCCGCGCCGGTCGCGGCCCGTCCACCATCCTGATGTCGGCGGTGATTTTCCGCGCCACCGATAACCTGGCCGGCGTCAAGTCCCGGCAGTACCAGGATGACGTGGCCCTGGTCACCTCCCAGCCGCCAGGTGAACAAACCGATTTGGCCTGGCGGCGCATCGACAGTTTTATGCTGCAGGAAAACTGGGTATTGCCGGTGGCGACCCTGCCGGTGCTGTGGGCCTCCGCCAAGGGGCTGACCGGCGTGCGCTTTAATCTTGACGGCATGCCGATCCTCACCGGCGCCGCCTTTCAATAAACCATGATGACCGCCAGGGTGGAGTAGCCTATGACCGCTTATCTGCTGCGCCGGCTGATGCAATGGATCCCGGTGCTGCTGGTGTCGAGCATCATCGTTTTCGCGGTGGTGCGCGCCATGCCGGGAGACCCGGCTGAACTTATCGCCGGACCGGACGCCACCGGGCAGGATGTGCAGCGCATCCGGGTGGAATATGGGCTTGACCGGTCGCTGCCGGTGCAATACGGCGCCTGGCTGGGGCATATGGCGCGCGGTGATTTTGGCGTGTCCTATATCTATCACCGTGATAACAGCGAGCTGATTTTCAGCCGCCTGCCGTATTCACTGTTGCTTGCCGCCACGGCGCTGCTCGGCGCGTTGGCGGTGGGCGTGCCGCTGGGCCTGGCCGCCGGCCTGTATCAGGGCGGGGCCGTGGACTGGCTGGCATCGGTTTTCTCCTCCGTGGCGGTCGCCACGCCCAATTTCTGGTTCGGCATGCTGGCTATCCTGCTGTTCGCCGTCACCCTGGGCTGGTTGCCGCCGGGAGGATTCGTCAGCCTGGATGAGTCGGTGGCCGGTTTTGCGCGGGCGCTGGTGCTGCCTACCCTGACGCTGGGCCTGCATGGCGCGGCGGTACTGGTGCGATCGACCCGCGGCGCGGTGATCGACACGCTGGGCGAAGGCTATATCCGCACCGCCCGCGCCAAGGGCTTGGGCCGCGCGCATATTATTTACTGGCATGTGCTGCGTAACTCGCTGCTGCCGGTAGTCACCATGACCGGCATTCTGCTGGGCCGTATGCTGGGCGGGGCGGTGGTTATCGAGTCGGTATTCGCCTGGCCCGGTATCGGACGCCTGCTGGTGCAGTCCATTATCAATCGTGATTACGGCATGGTGCAGGGGATCCTTATCGTGCTGGTGCTGTTTTTCCTGATGCTGAACCTGGCGGTCGATGTGCTGTATGGCGCCGTCGATCCGCGCATCCGATTGGCAAGGGGGAGTTCGTGATGAGTATCGACAGCCTGGAGATTGCCGCCGCGCCGGTGGCCAAACCCGGCCGGCTGCGGCTGCTAAGGGCGGTCCTGGCCACGCCGGCCGGTCTGTTCGGTCTGTGCGGCGTGGTGATTATCACCTGTGCGGCCCTGTTCGCGCCCTGGCTGGCGCCCTGCGATCCCGACGCCCAGTTTGCCGGCCTGCGGCTGGTGCCGGCCGGTACCGGCGGTCATTGGCTCGGCACCGACGAACTGTCGCGCGATCTGCTCAGCCGGGTGCTGTTTGGATCGCGTATTTCGCTGCTGGTGGGGTTTATCAGCGTGAGCCTGGGCGCGGGATTGGGCATCGCGGCGGGGCTGGTTGCCGGCATGGGACCCCGCTGGCTTGACGCGTTGCTGATGCGCGGCTGCGATATCCTGCTGGCCTATCCCGGCATTTTGCTGGCGGTCATGACGGTGGCGATACTGGGCGCCGGGCTGGCGCAAATCTGTATCGCGGTGGCGCTGGTGAATATCCCTATTTTTGCCCGCCTGATGCGCGCATCGGTGCTGCGCGAGCGCGAGCTTGACTATGTGAGGGCGGCGGTGGTGCAGGGCAGCGGCCTGTGGCGTATCATGCTGCGCCACGTGCTGCCCAACAGCATCGGCGTGGTCATCTCGCAGCTGGCGTCGGCGGCGGGCCATGGCATTTTGCTGGAGGCGTCGCTGTCCTTTATCGGCCTGGGCATCAAGCCGCCGGCGGCGTCCTGGGGGTCGATGCTCAGCAGCAGTCGGGATTACCTGGCGACGGCGCCGCTGTATGCCGTGGCGCCCGGCCTGTTGCTGCTGCTTCTGGTGCTGGCGCTTAATCAACTGGGGGACGCGCTGCACAAAGCGCTGGATCCGCTGGGAAGGCCATCATGAACCGACATCAAGCACCGCCGCCGCTGCTGGAGGTCGAGGGATTATGCGTCGATCTCGCCACCGGGCGGGAGCGTCACCGGGCTGTCGATACTATTTCTTTCAGCGTCGAACGCGGCGAGACCCTGTGCATCGTCGGGGAATCCGGTTCGGGCAAAACCTTGACGGCGCTGGCGCTGATGTCGCTATTGCCGGCGGGCATCCAGGTGGGTGCCGGCGAAATGCGATTTAACGGCCATGATTTGCCGGCGCGCCGCGCCGGGCTTTACGGCGATGAGATCGCCATGATTTTCCAGGATCCGATGTCCTCGCTTAACCCGGTGCTGACCATTGGCCGGCAGATAACCGAAAGCATCAAGCGTCATCAGCCCTCTCTAACCCGCCGGCAGCGCGACAGCCGGGCGCAAGAGGTGCTGTCGCTGGTGGGGATTCGCGACGCGGCGGATAAAATGAAACGTTTTCCCCATGAAATGTCGGGCGGGCTGTGCCAGCGCATCCTGATCGCCATCGCGCTGGTAAACCATCCCCGGCTGATTATCGCCGACGAGCCGACCACCGCGCTGGATGTTACCGTGCAGGCGCAGGTTATGGCGAGCATGCGCGCCGCCTGCCGGCTGACCGGCGCGGCGCTGTTGCTTATCACCCACGATATGGGACTGGTGGCGCAGTACGCCGACCGGGTGGTGGTGATGTATGCCGGCCGAATCGTCGAACAGGGGCGCGCGAAGGAGATATTCCGCGCGCCGCGCCATCCCTACACCCGCGCCTTGCTGGGCAGTATTCCCCGCCTGGACGGCGATGTGGACAGTCCGCTGGCGGCAATCGCCGGCGAGCCGCCGCTGTTATCCCGTCTGCCCGCCGGCTGCGCCTTTCGCCCGCGCTGCCGGCTCTGCCGGCAACGGGCGATCTGCGCCGACCAGATACCGCCGCTGCGCGCGGCCGGAGCCGATACCACACAGGCCAGCGCCTGCCATTTTGCTGATGAACTGGCCGCGCCGGCCCCCATGGAAAGGAATTAATCGCCTATGTCGCTCGCAGCTAGACCTCGCGCCGAACCCGCCGCGCCAACGCCTCTACTGCGGGTCGAGGGCATCGTAAAGCATTACCCGCCCAGCGGAGGCGGTTTTCGCCGCGCGCCCGCCGTGAAGGCGGTGGATGGCGTCGATTTTACGCTGAACGCCGGAGAAACCCTGGGTTTGGTCGGGGAATCGGGCTGCGGCAAAACCACCCTGAGCGCGATATTGGTGGGACTGACGCGTCCCACCGCCGGGCGCGTGTGGTTCGACGGGCAGGACATTACCGCGCTCAACCGGCGCCGAGACGCCCGGCTGTGCCGCGATTTCCAGATAGTCTTCCAGGATCCCTACGCGTCTCTTAACCGGCGCATGACCGCCTTCGATATTATCGGCGAGCCGCTTATCGTGCATCGTATCGGCACCGCGCCTGAGCGGCAAAGCCGGATTTATGCGCTGATGCGCCAGGTGGGGCTGGACCCGGCGCTGGCGCAACGCTACCCGGCGGAGTTTTCCGGCGGCCAGCGCCAGCGCATCGGTATCGCCCGCGCGCTGGCGCTAAGGCCACGGCTGCTGATCCTTGACGAGCCGGTTTCCGCGCTGGACGTATCGATACAGGCGCAGATCCTCAACCTGCTGAAAACACTGCAGCGGGATCATGGCCTGGCCTACCTGTTCATCTCCCATGACTTACGCGTGGTGCGCTATATGGCGCCGCGCATCGCCGTCATGTACCAGGGGCGCATCGTGGAAACCGGCGGTCGGGAACAGATTTTCAGCGCGCCGGCCCATCCCTATACCCGGGCGCTGCTGGCGGCCATTCCGCCGGCTGAACCGCGGTGATGCGCACTGCGCCGCAAAATGGACATGTAACCGCTGAACGCCCCGGCGAAAGCGTCGCATGTCCTTTCGCTGCGCCGTAGACCAACGTATTATTGCGACGTAAAACCACCACCAGCCTGATAAACAAGGGAGCGCAACGCCTGACGCCGGCGGGCGCAAGGAAACCTGAAAATGTGTGGACAAATATCGCGATTTGCGATAAAGTAAGGGGCAAGGATGAGGGTGATTACCGCACGGGCAATTGCTGACGCCATGGAAAGACATGCGCAGTGGAAAGTGGGACTTAAGTTATGGCTGGATGTTTTTAATAAACCCGCCCTGCGGTTTGTATCCTGGGCGCAAATCCGGTCGCATTGGCTTCAGGTCTCCGGCTGGAATGTCGACCGTGTCGCTCACGCACGGTTGAAACCCGAGAGCAGAAAGGGTCCGCTTGATATTTATGTCTTTGATATTCATAAAAACCAGTGCCGGATTATTGCTTGGCTCAATCCTGATTCAGGAACACTCTTTGTCAAGGATGTTTGTTCACACGCCGGTTATGACAAATGGTGGCGCGATCAAACCAAGTCAAAAAGGTGAGTTATGACCCCAGTAGCACTCAGTTCCATCCAGTTGAACGGGCTTATCGCCAATCTGCCGTTGATGCTTGAATCAGCAGCCGATCAGCTGGCTTTATTATCCGGGCTTTTTTCAGCCTGCATGGCGCCGGTGGAAGACGACAGCGACTTGCGTGGGCGGATGGCGTTAATCGACGAGCTGTATTCCCATGCGACGGATGCGGATCATTTTGCCGCCAAATGCGCCGATGCCGTTACCGATCGCGTTTATGAATATGAAATGAAACATCTTCGGTTGCCGAACGTGAGCCCGGCCGAAGCATTAGCCTCTCTTATGCGGGATCGGGGAACCAAACAGGTTGAACTGCGCGCCGTCGCCACGCAAAGCGTGGTATCGGAAATTCTCCACGGCAAGCGTTCGATGACCGTGGCGCAGATAAAGGGATTTGCCGAGTTTTTTTCTGTCCCCAACGAAACCTTTATGGGCGAGAATGTCGCCACGGCATCGCCCGCGGCTGCCAATCCCGCCTGATGGCGCTTTCCCTCGGCGTCTGTTGGTGATCACATCAGGGTAAATCCGGACGGTTGCCGCCACCTTGCAAGGCCTGGAAGGGGCGCTGGCGGCTCGCGGCATGGTCTATGGCGGTTCGGCGAGTATTTCGCCCGCCGAGGCGACAAGGACACCGTCGCTGATCAACGCGACGAACGTTAAAGCGACGGCAGTATAGCCTGGTCCACAACGCTTGCGATTAACGCGCCGGTCGCCACGCATTGCGCCGCGATGGCGATATCGCCCGCCATATACCGGTCCACCGTCAGCGGCGCAATTCGCTCCCTTAGGCATTGCCTCACCGTTTCCAACGGCGTGCTGGTGCGCAGCGGCAGCCTGAATTCAAGACCCTGAACGGCGGCCATGGCTTCAATGCCGAGGATGGCGTACAGATTATCCAGCATTTTGCCCAACCGCATCGCGCCGTGGCAGGCCATGGAGACATGGTCTTCCTGATTGGCGGAGGTCGGGGTGGAGTCGACCGATGCCGGATGGGTCATCTGCTTGTTTTCACTCATCAACGCGGCGGAGGTAACCTCGGCAATCATCATGCCGGAGTTGAGGCCGGGCGCGGCGACCAGAAAGGCGGGCAGGCCAAAACTCATGGCCGGATCAACCAGCAGGGCGATACGACGCTGGGCGATAGCGCCAATTTCGGAAATGGCCAGCGCCAGGATATCCGCGGCGAAGGCCACCGGCTCCGCGTGGAAATTGCCGCCGGACACCACGCTATTATCGGATAACAGCAGCGGGTTGTCGGTAACGGCGTTCGCTTCGCGCCCGAGCGTGACGGCCACCTGGCGAATCAGGTCCAGCGCCGCGCCCTCCACCTGCGGCTGGCAGCGGATGCAATAAGGATCCTGTACCCGTTCGTCGCCATCCAGATGGCTTACGCGGATTTCCGACCCGGACAGCAGCAGATTCAGGGCGCGCGCCGCGTCAATCTGCCCGGGGTGGCCGCGCAGCTGATGGATTTCGTCATGGAACGGCGCGGTGGAGCCCATCAGCGCATCGGTGGTCAGCGCGCCGGAAATCAGCGCCGATTGCAGCGCCCGATGCGCCCCGAACAACCCTTTCAGCGCCAGCGCGGTGGACGCCTGGGTACCGTTGATCAAGGCCAGTCCCTCTTTGGCCGCCAGGACGAGGGGCCGCAGCCCGGCCTGTGCCAGCGCCTGCGCCGCCGGCATGCGCTGGCCGCGCAGATCCACGTCGCCTTCGCCTATCATGGCGGCCACCATATGCGCCAACGGCGCCAGATCCCCGGATGCGCCAACCGATCCCTGGCCGGGGATAACCGGCATGATATCCTGGGCCAGCATGGCTTCAATCAGACGAATGACGTCATAACGCACGCCCGATGCGCCCCGGCCGAGCGAAATCAGTTTCAGCGCCATGATAAGGCGCACCACTGGTTTGGCCAGCGCGTCGCCCACGCCGCAGCAGTGCGACAAAATCAGATTGCGTTGCAGCGTCACGACTTCATCGGCGCGAATGCGCACCGAGGCCAATTTGCCAAAGCCGGTGTTGATGCCGTAGACCGCCGCGTCGCCACGCACGATGTCCGCCACGCGCGCCGCGCTGCGCTGGATGGCCGGCTCCATCGCCGGGTCAAGCCGGACGGCCACGTCGGACCGGTAAATAGATTCAAGTTCAGCCAGCGTAACGGCGCCGGGTTTTAAAATAATGGTCATCATCTTTTCCTGGAAATGAAATCATCAACCTTGCGGCGACGGCAAGGGGGCGGGCCGGTTTTGCCTGGCAAACGCCGGCGTCCGCCGCCCGGTCGCCTTTTGGTCAGGCCAGCTCGACGGTCAGCCAGATGGGGGTTTTGGTTTCAAAGGTGCTTTTCCATACTTCGGCGCCGACGCTATCCAGGCGATCGGCATGCTCGGGTATCACTTCGCCCAGCACCGGCTGGGCCAGATCCTCGGTGGTCGGTCCGTACTGCACGATAAATTTTTGACCGGTGGATTGGGAAAAACGCAGCCGCCCCTTAGGCGCGTCGCAGATGCGTTCGCGCACCTGTATCGGCGCGGTGGACACCAGCGGACACCAGGCGTACATGGATTCGCCGGTGACCACGGCATGATCCTGCAGGACGGTAAACGGCAGGGCCGCTATCAGGTCCTGGCATAATTGCGGGTTTTCGTTCACCGCCAGATAGGCATCCACGGTAATATCCAGCGGTTGCCAGGTCAGGCGGATTTTCCGGCCCGGTTTGATCCGCACCCGCCGCGATATATCGGCAACCGATGGCGCGGCGGCTTCGGCGTTGGCATAGGTAAATTGCTTGCCCAGTCCCCAGGGGAAATAATGGAATGACCAGGCGGCAAACGTATCGGTATAGATACAAAACGCCCGGATGGCCTCTATCGCCTGCTGGCGCGTGGTCGCCCGCGGCAGCCATTCCCGCAGCGCCAGCGCCAGTTTGCCCAGCTGCGGGAACCCGCTGTAGCGCAGGTAATTGCTGTAGGGATGGTCAAAACTATCCAGGATGAAACAGAACTGCGGCAGCGTTATTTCAGGGTTTTCAATGATTTGCAGCAAGGGATAATACGTATACATGGAATAATCGCGTATCATGCCGGCGGCGATATCCCAGGTACCGAAATACTGGCCGTAGCTGCCCGCCTGATTTTCCAGGGTGCCGGTGCGAAAGGCGTAGATCTCCTCCGGCTCTTTGCGGGCCATGGCCGCGGTATGGCTACGAACGTGATCGATCACGTCCGCCAGGCTGGTATAGCTCATTACGTTCTCCTGTCATGGTTTCTCGGCAACACGTGCGCCGGCGGCCCTTAAGGCGCGACGGCGCGGACAGGATTATTGTATATACAATAAATCTTTATGTATATACAATTAATAGCGGGCGGTGGACTTTTCTTCAGCGCGACGGCGCATACTCCCTGACAAAGTGGCCGGGGGTCACCTCTTTCATAAAACCGGCGGCCTGTCCTTCACGCTGGGCGGCGTCAAAAAACAGACGCGTTTTAGTCCGTTCCCGGCCGGGGTCGGCTTCCAGGGTCGCGCTCAGCAACGCCTGGGTATAAGGATGGCGGGCATCCTGGAAAATGGCGTCGGCGGGGCCGGTTTCCACAATCAGCCCCCGCAGCATAACGGCCACCCGGTGGCAGATATGGCGCACCATGCCCAGGTCGTGGGAAATAAACAGATACGCCAGGCCCTGTTCATCCTGCAGCCGCTGCAGCAGGTTGATGATTTGCGCCTGGATGGAAACGTCCAGGGCCGTTATCGGCTCATCGGCCACGATCAGCTGCGGCGACAGGGCGAGCGCCCGGGCAATGCAAACGCGCTGGCGCTGGCCGCCGGAAAATTCATGCGGATAACGGCTGATATGGCGCGCGTCCAGTCCGACTTTGGCAAACAGGGCGCGCACGCGCTGCGCGAGCGCCTCGCGCGGTATTTTGCCCTCATGGATTATCATGGGATCGGCGACAAAACGGCCCACCGTCATCCGCGGGTTAAGGGAAGAATAGGGGTCCTGGAAGATGATCTGCATGACTTTACGCAGCGGTCGCAGCGCGGACGGGCCCATGCCGACCAGGTCCTGGCCGTTAAGCACGACCCGGCCGCCGGTCGGCCGCTCAAGCTGCATCACGCAGCGCGCCACCGTGCTTTTGCCCGATCCGGACTCGCCCACCAGCCCCAGGGTTTCTCCCCGCTCCAGCGAAAAACTGACGCCGTCTACCGCCCTGAGCACCGTGCGCGCACCCACGAATGAGGCGCCGGCGGTATAGTCTTTACATAAACCTTCCACCCGCAGCAGCGGCGGGGGTGATGGGATCAGGCCGTTCATGGTGCGTTTCCCTTATCCAGTTCCGCCAGGCAGCGGGGCAGATCGTACCAGGCCGCCACCAGATGGCGGGAGTCATCGGGCGAAACGGGACGTAGCGGCGGCGCTTGGGCAAAACAGCGCGCGGTGGCGAATGGATTGCGCGGCGCAAAAGGATCGCCGGGGGGCCGGCGCGCCGGGTCCACCGGCTGTCCGGCTATCTGGAACAGCGGTTCCCGGGGGCGCTGTCCCCGGCCGGGTATCGATTGCAGCAGCGACCAGGTATAGGCGCTGCGGGGCGCGCTGAAGACCTGCTCCACCGGCCCCATTTCCATGATTTTCCCGGCATAGAGCACCTGCATCCGGTCCGCCATCGCGGCCACCACGCCCATGTCGTGGGTGATCCAGATAATCGACATTTTCAATTCTTCACGCAGATCGCGGATAAGCGCAATAATCTGCGCCTGGATAGTGACATCGAGCGCGGTGGTCGGCTCATCGCCGATCAACAGTTTGGGTTTGCAGGCGATCGCCATGGCGATCATCACCCGCTGGCGCATGCCGCCGGAAAACTGGAACGGATATTGCCTGACGCGCCGGGCGGCGTCGGTAATGCCCACCAGGCTCAACAGGTCGACGGCGCGCCGGCGCGCCCTGGCGTGGCTCATCCCCATATGATGCACCAGGGGTTCCGCCAACTGCCGGCCGATGGTCAGCACCGGATTAAGCGAGGTCATCGGCTCTTGGAAAATCATGCCGATCTGCGCGCCGCGAACGGCGCGCAGCGCGTTCTGCGACAGGGTCAGCAGATTGTGTCCCTGGAACATCACTTCGCCATGGACCAGGGCGCGGCTGCGCGGCGGCAATAATCCAAGCAGCGCCAGCGCCTGCATGCTTTTGCCGCTGCCGCTTTCGCCGACGATGCCCAGGGTCTGGTTATCCTCCAGGCTGTAGCTGATATCGTCGATAATCCTGACCGGCGCCGCGCCGCGTCCGGCCGGCATGGCCACGGTGAGATTGCGCACATCGAGCAAGGGTTGCATGGCGTCACTCCCCGGAGGACTTCAGTTTGGGATCGAAATAATCGCGCAGCCAGTCGCCGATAAAGTTGGCGCCCATCACCGTCACGACTATCGCCAGCCCCGGCAGGGTGGTGACCCACCAGGCGGTGGCGATATAGGCGCGTCCTTCCGCCAGCATGCGGCCCCAGCTGGGCCAGGGCGGCTGCACGCCCAGCCCGAGAAAGCTCAGGCTGGCCTCCAGCAGGATCACGCGAGAAAACTCCAGGGTGGCGATCACCAGGATGGGCGTCAGGATATTCGGCAGAATATAGTAGCGCAGGATATGCCAGGGACGGGCGCCGACGGCCACCGCCGACAGGACAAATTCCCGTTGCCGCAGGGCCAGCACCTGGCCGCGCACCAGGCGGGCGTAGCGGATCCAACTGGTCAGGGCCAGGACGATAATCAGGTTGCCCAGGCTGGGGCCGGTGGCGGCGATAACGATCAGCGCCAGTAAAATCAGCGGTATCGACAGCTGCATATCGACGATACGCATCAGCAGACGGTCGGTAACGCCGCCGGCGTAACCCGAGATCATCCCCACCGTCACGCCGATCATGCCGCCAATCAGCACGGCGTTAAAACCCACCATCAGCGAAACCCTGCTGCCGTAAAGCAGGCGGCTCAGCATATCCCGGCCCAACTGGTCGGTTCCCAGCGGATGGGCGCTTGGCGCAAAAAAACGGTAGCTGGGCGGCAGCAGCCGCTGGGCCAGATTGCCGTGCACCGGGCTGGGCAGGTCTATGACGAAAGTGGACAGCACGCCCAGCAGTAATAGCGCCATGATAAGCCAGCCGACAACACCGATGGTGCTCGACCCCATGCGCCGCCCCAGGGCGCGCATCCCGTTGGCCATTGTCATCATGTTTGCCTCACGCGCGGGTCAAGCAGGCTATAGAGCACATCCACCCCCAGGCTCACCAGCAGGAACAGGCATGACACCACCATCACCCCCGCCTGGATCACCGGAAAATCACGGTTCGCCACCGCCTCGACAATCAGCCTGCCGACGCCGGGCCAGGAAAAAATGGTCTCGACCACCACCGATCCCCCCAGCATCTCGCCCACCAGCAGTCCGCTCATGGTCACCACCGGCAGCATGGCGTTGCGCGCCAGGTGCCAGGTCATGATCGTCCGTGCGGGCAGGCCCTTGGCGTGCGCCGTGCGAATATAATCCTCGCTCATGACGTCAAGCAGGCTGGAGCGGAACAGGCGGGTGATATTGGCGGCGACAAAAATCGACATCACGGCGGTGGGTAAAACAAGATGCAGCGCGCCGCCGGTGCCGCCGGTGGGCAGCCAGCCAAGGTCGACGCAGAATACCAGGATCAGCATAATCGCCAGCCAAAACGCCGGCGTGGCCTGCCCGAGCATCGCCAGGGTCAATACCATGAATTCCCACACCGAGTTGCGATAAAGCGCGGCCACCAGACCCGCCAGGCATCCCGCCAGGATGCCCACCAGCGCGGAAAGCGCCGCCAGCGTAAGCGTGGCCGGCATCCGTTCCAGCACAATGGCCAGCGCCGAATGCTGGTAGAAAAAGGATTGGCCGAAATCGCCGGACAGCGCATGGCCGAGAAAACGCAGATATTGCTCAAGCAACGGACGCTGGAGGCCCAACTGCTCGCGCAGGGCCTGCATATCGGCGGCGCTGGCGCCCTGGGGCAGCAATAACGACACCGGATCCCCCAGTAACCGCGACACCAGGAAAATAATGGTCACCAGGCCGAACACGGCCGCCAGAACTTCCAGCAGCCGGGACAGGATATATTTCGCCACGCGCCACCGCCCGTTATTTGGCCACTAAATCGAAGACCCGCACCCAGTCGTCGCCGCGCACCCGCCAGGTGAATTTATTCGACGTGGCGTAGGTCAGCGGCTGGTTAAACAAAAATACCAGCGGCGCCTGTTCCCGCATCCGTTCGGTCGCCTGCTGGTACCAGGCGGCGCGCTTTGTCTTATCGACCGTCGAGCGTCCCTTCATCACCAGGTCGGCAAAAACGTCATCCTTCCAGTAAGCGCCCGGGTCGGTGGGCAGGTACAGGCCCAGCAGCCCGTCGGCGTCCAGCGTCGGCCAGGCCTGGCCTAAAAATGCGGCCTGGCCCATATCGCCGCGGGTATAGGCGTTGGACCAGTTGGCGTACTCCATTTCCTTTATGCCGACATTCAGCCCCACCTCCTGCAACTGGGCGGCAATCACCTGGCCGATTTCCTGGCTTAACAGATAACGTCCCAGCGGCACCTGCAGCTCGAAGGAAATCGGCTGCGGCAATCCCGACTCGGCGATAAGCCTGCGCGCCTTGTCCGGATCGTAGGGGTAGGGCTGCAGCTTATCGTTGTAGCCGAAATACATCGGCGACAGCAGCTGGCCTTTACTGACGGCGCCGTGACCATTATAGATGGCGTCGATAATACCCTGGCGATCGATGGCGTAATTCATCGCCTGGCGCAGCTTGAGGTTATTGGCGAAGGGCGGCTTGAGGTTGTTCATTTTGATGATCATCGCCCGGCTGCTTTCGCCCCAGCCGGCGTGGGCGACGCCGCTGTCGTTGATGCGTTCGATATCGGTGGGCGGGATGTCAAGCGCCAGGTCCAGCTCGCCGGCCAGCAGGGCCGATACCCGTACCGCCGGTTCGCTTATCATGCGCAGCACCACCTTGTCATGGGGCGGCGGGGTGTTGAACGCCCGAGTGCCGAAATAGGCCGGGTTGGGGGTCAGCACCACCCGCTCGCCCGGCACGTATTCCGCCAGCTGATAAGGGCCGCTGCCCATCGCCTCGCGGCTGGGGTCGTGGGTCGCGGTCCATCCCGGCTCCATCATGAACAGCATGCTCAACTGCGCCACCAGCCCCGGAAAGGGCACGCGCGTAATGATTTTCACCTCGTCGGGGGCCACGACGTCGACACGATCGATAAGGCTATACCATTCCTTGACGCGGGTTTTATGCGCCGGATCGAGAAGATGATCAAAGTTCCACTTCACCACCGCGGCATCCAGCGGCTTGCCGTTGGCGAAGGTGATGCCGGGGCGCAGCTTGAAGTCCCAGGTCGTATCGTCGACGGCGCGCCAGGATTGCGCCACCACCCCGGTAATGCCGAGGTCGGGGTTACGGATCACCAGCGGCGAGTAGATATGGCTTATCACGCTTAAATCAGTCTGCACTACCGTGGCCTGCTGCGGATCAAGCGTGGTCACCGCGGCGGAAAAGGCGATATTGACGGTATCCGCCAGCGCGCCCGCCGGCAGCCCGCAGGCGCCCGATAACAAGACGGCGCAGCCCAGCAGCCGTAATTTGCGCGTCCTACCTGACAAGGCAAGTCTCTGAACATGATACATGTTTGATCTCCAGTATGAGAGAACGGAGCGATGGGGACGATTAGTGCATCCTGATGTACTGCAATTCTTGCGCGATGGCCTCAGCCATCAGCGCCAGACTGACCGGCCGGTTTTCCGCGGTCAGGCGTTTGATGACCGCCAGGCGCAACGGCTGGCGCAGACGTCGCTCCTCGCGCATCAGGCTGGTGGCCAGCGCCGCCCGGATCTCGCGCGGCCAGATCCGGTCCAGGCGATCGCGCGCGCCGCCAAGGGTAAACAGACCGTGCGCTGTGCGCGTATGCCCGGCGCGCAGCGCCGCGGTGGCGGCGGGGTCGATCCGGCCGCTTTCGTCCACCGCCACGCCATAACCGGCCCCGGCCTGGTGAACGGACACCAGGCCGCGCCGCACATCATGGGCTACCTGGTCCGGGTCGCGCAGAAAAGGGTCGCCAAAGCCGCCGCCCGAAGGAGAGGTCAGGCGAACCACATCGTGGCGTTGCATTTTCAGGACGTCAATTTTGCCCAGGTTGCGTTCATCATCGGTGCCGGGATTGAGCACGACCGATCCCAAATGGCCGCATTGCCCGCCGCGCGCGCCCCAGGACTGAAAATAGAAACGATTCATGCCGCGTACCGTCATCACCGCCTCGGGGCCGGTGTTTTCCAGTTCCAGGGCAATGGCGGCGCCGCTCTGCCAGCGGCCGGGCGCCTGGCTGTCGGTGACCAGGCCGTAGCGTTTTACCCGCATCACCGTCTCGGCCTCGATGGTTTCGGCGGGTACGGTGCGCAGGTAACCGGAGCGGGAATCCACCCCGTCGGTGCCGTCGATGCCGAAGCGGCCGCCGCCGCCGCCGCACAAGGGATTGATCACGCTGACGCGGTTGCCCTCGCCGTGGGGATCTTTAGCCGACACCACGACAACCCCCGACATTCCGGGACCGGCCGCGGTAAGACCGTCGGCCAGCGCGGCGTTGAGGCAGCCTAGAATCACATCGTAAACGCGGGTGCTGGTGGTGACACGCGAGCCGCCGGCCGCCGGGAACTCGGCGTTAATCACCGTGCCGCGCGGGGCGATAACCTCAAGCGATCGCAGCAGGCCGGCGTTACGCGGCGCCTCGGGTTCGCGGGTCAGGATATAATAGATAAACGCCTGCAGCGTATAGGGATGGGCGCGCGCGCCGGTGACGTAGTTAAACGCCGCCGCCACCTGCGGGTCGGTGCCGCTGAAGTCAAACACGATGCGCTCGTCGCGCACGCGCATTACGGCGTGGATATGGATAAAGTCGCCCTCGCTCATGCCTTCGACATAATCGGCAAAGGGATAATCCCCGTTGGGGATAAGGCGAATAACCTGACGGGTCTTGGCGTCGGCCAAGGCCATCGACGCTTCCATGCCCGCGCGTACCCCCGCCACGCCATAACGCCGGCACAGTTGATTCATCCGCTTATCCATACTGGCCAGCGCCGATATCATGGCCTGGAAATCGCCCCACAGCTCATCGGCGATGCGGCTGTTATCGATAAAAATATTGCGAATGGCGCAATCCAGCTGCCCGCGTTTGTAGAGTTTGGTCGGCCGGACGCGCAAACCTTCCTGAAACACCTCGGTAAACGCCGGGGAGATACTGCCCGGCACCGCGCCGCCGATATCGGAGGCATGCACGAACGACCAGGCCAGGGCCACCAGTTCATCATCGACAAAAATCGGCCGCACCATGGAGACATCCATGATATGCGTCACCATCCCGTCGGTGCTAAAGGGGTCGTTGGTGATAATGCAATCCCCCGGCTCGAGATGCTCCACGCCGATGCCGTTCAGGCCGCCGGATACCGGCAGGCCGATAAAGGCGTTCACGCCGTTGTGGCTGGGATAGGCGAACATCTCGCCCTCGGGCGTCGCCAGCCCGCATTGGAAATCCTGCACCAGTTTGACGAATGTGGTATGGGCGGTGCGGTACAGGGTAACGGATGCCTCTTCGACAATGGCGTTAAAGCGATTATTCATAATCACCGTTTGAATGGGATCCACAATCAATGCTCCTGCGTCAGGATGATGTCGCCGCCGGCTTGTACCCTGGCGGTAAAAAAGGGCGGCACCAGCAGGGTGGCGTCGCTTTGGCTGATGATGCACGGCCCGGACACGCAGGCGTCAACCCCCAGTCCGGCGCGGTCATAGACCGGGCAGTCCTTCAGCAATGCCGTGCCGATATGCAACTGGCGAAAGCCGCGCGGCCGCGGCCGGCCGCCGCTGGCCGACTGCGCCGCCGCGTTGCCGCCGGGGGCGTCGAGCGCGCCGCGCACCCGCACCCGCAGTTCGATAAATTCCACCGGCGCCTGTCTGTCGGCATGGCTGTGCAAACGCAAATGCTCATCGTGAAACGCCGCCACGGCGTCCGCGGTGCCGATGCCGTCGGCCGCCGCCATGCGCACCGGGATCTGGAAGGACTGGCCGCGATAGCGCATATCCGCCCAGTACTCCAGGGCGATGTCCAGTACATTGGCGGGATCGGTTTGCCGCCCCAGCCAGGCCCTGGCGGCGTCCGCCAGCCCGGCAAAGGTTTGCCGCAAACGTGTGGTGTCCATCGCGCCCTGCTGCACGATGGCGATGATGTCATGGGTCAGTTCCGCGACCACGCCGCCGACGGCGCAGAATACCGACGGGTTATTGGGCACGATAATCCGTGGAATGCCGATCTCCGAGGCCAGCAGCGGACCGTGAATGGCGCCGTTGCCGCCAAAGGCCACCAGGGTGACATCCTGCGGATCGACCCCGTGGCGGGCCAGGTAGGGCAGCACGCTGGCGACCATATTGGAGGTGGCGATGGTTATGGCGGCGCCGGCCGCGTCTATCGCCGTCGCCGCCATCCGCTCGGCCAGGGGTGCAAAGGCGGCGCGGGCCGCGTCGGCATCCAGGCGCATCTCGCCGCCGAGAAACGCGCCGGCATCCAGATATCCGCATAATAAATAGGCGTCGGTAACGGTGGGCTCGCTGCCGCCACGCGCGAAACAGGCGGGTCCGGGCCAGGCCCCGGCGCTTTTGGGACCGATGCGGAACACCGGCCCGTCAAAACGCCCGATGGAGCCGCCGCCGGCGCCTATCGCCTCAATGCCGGTCACCGGCATGGTCAGGGGGAACTCGCCGACCTCGGTTTGGTCCACCACCGACGGCATGCCGGCGCGGATCAGGGAAATGTCGGTGCTGGTGCCGCCCATATCCATCGTCAGGTAATGCTTTTCCGGCGCCGCGCGGGTAATCAGCTGCGCCGCCGTCACCCCGGAGGCGGGACCGGAAAGCAGGGTATGCACCGGGAAATGGCGCGCCTCGCGCGCGGACATGGCCCCGCCGTTGGAGCGGGTAATAAACAGCTGGACGTGGCGCAACCGACTGGTCAAATAGCGTTCGATCTGCTCCAGGTAAGACGACATCCGCGGTTTGACGTACAGGTTAAGCAACGCATTGACCGCCCGCTCGTATTCGCCGGGGCGCGGCCAGACCTCGCTGGACAGGCAGACATCCAGCTCGGGCGCGAGCTGATGGATAAGCGTGCGCGCCTGCTGCTCATGGCGGGGATCCTGATAGCTGTTGATAAAGGCGATGGCGACGCCGCCGATGCCGGCCTCGACGACCCGCGCCACCGCCGCGGCCACCGATTCCGCCGACAGCGCCTCGATAATGCCGCCGTCGGCCGCCATGCGTTCGCGGATTTCAACTACCTGGTGGCGCTCAATCAAAGGCAGGCCGCGGGTCCCGCGCAAATTGGTGGGATCGAGCAGGCGCAGGCGCTGCAGTTCAAGAATATCGCGGAACCCCTGGGTAACGAACAGGGCGACCGGCGGTTGCGAACGCTCGATGACGGCGTTGGTGCTGACGGTGGTGCCGTGCATCACCACCACCGGCTCATCCGGCCCCACGGCCAGTTCAGACATCAAACGCTCGAATCCCTGGATAAAACCATCGGCGAAGCGGGGCGGGGTGGAAGGCACTTTAAAACAGGTTAACGGCGCCTGCCGCGCGTCGCTGCGCCAGACCACAAAGTCGGTGAACGTGCCCCCGATATCAACCCCCACTCTTAGCATAAGATTAACCCTTGTTCCGCCGCCTGATGCGCCGCGTCCAGACGTGGACCGGCGCCATGATTGTCGTTTATTGGTATATACAATATAATAAAAATTCGCGATGTAAATATCATTACGATGAAAAATGGAGCAATATCCATATGAATATCCTATGATAAAACAGCATAAAAACAGTAAATTAATGTGTTTATCCGGCTGGGGTCGCCTGTTCATATACGGTTGTTTTATGTATATACATAAAACCAGGGTGAAAAAGGAATAAGAAAAAATGATAGCGGGAATTTGCTTTTTGTTTTGTATATACTTAATCGCTGATACTTTGGGAAAATACCATTATGAGCAAAAATGAGACACCCGTGCACAAGGCAACGCCTTCCCACGCCGAGCTAAGCCCGCTGATACCTAAACGTTCCCGCGTCAAACCCTTGCCCATCCACCAGGGCATCCAGAACGATATTAAAAATAAAATCCTCAGTAACGAATGGCATCCCGGCGATCGGGTACCCACCGAGCAGGAATTGATGGCGGTTTATCAATGCTCGCGCATGACGGTGAATAAAGCGTTGTCGACCCTGGTGGCCGCCGGGATGATTGTGCGCCAGCGCAGGAAAGGCTCGTTTGTCGCCATGCCGCGGGCTGAGGAACCGCTGCTGGCGATTCAGGATATTCGCGCCGAAGTCCTGGCCAGCGACAGCATGTACAGTTTCTCGCAACTGTCGCGCGGCATCCGCACTATTACCGACGCGGTCGAGGCGGAACATATCGGCATTCCGGTTAACGCGCGCATGTTATGCATTGATGTGATGCATTTTGCCGATAACCTGCCTTTTGCCCTCGAGGCGCGCCAGATCAATCTGGCGGTGGTGCCGGAAGCGGCGGAAGAGGAGTTTATCGAGATGCCGCCCGGCAGCTGGCTGTTAAGCAACGTTCCCTGGTCGGAAGGCGAGCATTCGCTGCGCGCCATTTCCGCCGATGATGTGCTGGCGCGGCAATTGTCGGTATCACCCGGCACGGCGTGTATATCCATTGCCCGGCGCACCTGGCTGTCGGGGGAATTGATCACCTTCGTGCGCCTGATTTATCCCGGCGAGCGCCACCGCTTCCTGGTGCGGTTCGGGCCGAGCCCGGCCAATATGCAGCGGGACACGCCCAGCCCGGACTGATGCGCATCCCCTTGCGGGGGCGGGCGCGCAACGAGGATCGCATCCTCACCGTCAAATGCGCGCCTTGCTCCGCCGTTCCTGCCCGCGCCGAGTTTTTCCTGCCTATGATCAATACATTAAAAAGATAATGTATATACCCTAATAAAATATTAATTTCATTTAAAATCAATAAATTAAATGATTTTAATTTCAAATAGGGTAAAAGTTAGCCATATTATAATCTTATTTGTATATACATAACTTGACGCCCGGTTTTCCTGGCTGTATGTTCAGTTTCATCGGGTTAAAAAGATGTTAACGGCCTGGATAAGATTCTCGTGAGACGACGTTATCAACAGCAACCAAGGTGTCGGGAGAGCAGGGTGAATAAAAAACAATTGATTATCGGTACCGTGTTAAGCCTGTCGTTCGGCGTCGCGCCACAGTGGGCAAACGCCGCCGTCGCCGCACCGGCGGATATCAAGGCAAAAGGGCAGTTGACCTTTTGTTCCGACCTGGAAAACCCGCCGGCGGAAGGCATGGCCGACGACGGCAAAACCCCAAGCGGCGCCGCGGTGGATATCATGAATGCGCTGGGCAAGGCCATGGGCGTGCAAACCCATATTGATAATTATCAGTTTTCCGGCATTTTTGCCGCCCTGGACACCGGCAAGTGCGACCTGGTGATAGCCAGCCTGGGAAAAACCCCGGAGCGCGCGCAGCGCTACGCCCTGGTGGACTATTGGCGGGTAAAATCCGGCCTGCTGGTGGTGAAAGGCAACCCCCTGCATCTGGCGTCGTTTGAAGATCTCTCCGGGCGCAGGGTGGCGGCGTTAATGGGCAGCCGCAATGAGTCGGTGGTCAAGCAGATAAGCGACAAACTGGTAAGCGAAGGCAAACCGCCGATTACCCTGGTTTCATTGGGCACCAACGTCGCCGCTTTCCATGATTTGCTGCTGGGACGCGCCGATGCCATGGTCGGCGATACGGTGGTCATCAATTTTTATATGTCGAAAGCCAAAAACAAATTCCAGACCGTCGATATGCCGGTGCCCGCCAAAACCTGGGTGGCGGCGATGTTGAAAAACAACACCGCACTGCATCAGTCGGTCCAGGCGGCAATGGATGAACTGGACGCCTCCGGCGCAATGACGAAAATCGTCCAGAAATGGGGCATTGAACACGGCGTAACCTTGTGCGACAGCGGGCACCCCTGCGATTGACCGGGTAAGGACGGCCATGCCGTAAGGAGCATACCTTGCTAAATCAGATACATATGCAATTCAATTCGGAATTTTTCCTGAACTTTGTCTTTCATCCGCCGGCCGTTTTATTTCAGGGTTTGGTATTAACCATTATTTCCGCCGTACTGTCGCAGCTTATGGGTACGGTATTAGGCATAACATTAGCGATGGCGGGAATGAGCCGCATAGGGCTTTTGAAGGTGTTTAATCAACTTTATATATGGTTTTTTCGCGGCACGCCGGTATTAGTGCAATTAGTCCTTATTTATTTTGGCCTGCCCTATCTATTGGGCTTTGATATATTCCCCGCCGTTATGCCGTTGGGGTCTTTTATGATTTCCGGCGCGGTGGTCGCCGGTATTGTCTCCTTCGCCCTGCATGAGGCGGCTTATATGAGCGAGATTACCCGCGCCGGCATTATATCCATTGACAGCGGCCAGTCCGAGGCGGCAAAAGCGCTTGGCATGCCCCCCCGGTTATTGATGCGGCGCATTATCCTGCCGCAGACCATTCCGGTGATTGTGCCGGCGTTGGGCAATCAGTTTAATAATATGCTTAAGACAACGGCATTGCTCAGTATTATCGGCGTAGCGGAAATGTTTCGCGTCGCGGAGCAATTACAGGCCGCCACCTTTATGACATTTGAGGTTTATCTTGGCATCTCTATTTATTATTTGCTGCTGACCGCGTGCTGGACCGCTATTCAGATGTTGCTGGAAAAGAATTTGAACCGGCATTTAACCGCGGCAAGCGTAAAGCGGCGCGCCAAAAAAAACCACCTCTCTTTTAGCGGAGTTCGCCAATGAGCGCTAACCAATCAGATAACCTACCCGATGCGGTCGTCTGCCGGGACGTCATGAAGTTTTATGGTGATTTGCCGGTATTGCGCAATGTATCGTTAACGGTGAAATCCGGCGAAACCATGGTCATTATCGGCCCCTCGGGTTCGGGTAAAACCACGCTTATCCGCTGCATCAACCGGCTGGAGAAAATACAGCAGGGCACCATCCACGTCGGCGGCGCCCTGATGGGGTACCGCCTGAAAAACGGCCTGATGAAGGAAGACAGCGAGAAAAATATCGCCATGCTGCGCCGGCGCATCGGCATGGTGTTTCAGCGCTTTAATCTGTTTTCCCATATGACCGCCCTGCAAAACGTGATGGAAGCGCCGGTAAGCGTGCTGCGCATGAATAAAAAAAAGGCGCGCGACCAGGCCGCGGAATTATTGGCCCGGGTTGGCCTGGCGGATAAATTGACCCATTACCCCTCGCAGTTATCCGGCGGGCAACAGCAGCGCGTGGCGATTGCGCGCGCGTTGGCGATGAACCCGGAGGTCATGCTGTTTGATGAACCCACCAGCGCGCTGGACCCCGAGATGATTGGCGAAGTGCTCAGCGTAATGCAGGATCTGGCGTTACAGGGCATGACCATGATCGTGGTGACCCATGAAATGGAGTTTGCCAGGAACGTTGCCGACCGGGTGGTCATCATGGACGGCGGCGAGATAATCGAGCAGGGGCCGCCGCAAAAAATATTCACCGCGCCGGAAAATCCCCGCACGCGGACCTTTCTGAATAAGGTTTTACACAAGATATAAGCATCGCCCGACGGTGAGAGACAAGACAACATATTTTTTATCAATGAGGAATAAAGAAAGATGGGACGTTTAATTGATATAAGCTGGCCCGACCTGGGCGTTACCGTGGTCGCGGAATTGAATGACGAAAAGAATCCCGAGCTGTGCGAGGAGTTTTGGCAACACCTGCCGTTTAAAGTGCTCCAGGCGCATCCGGTGGTCTCCGGCGCGTCCATGTATGCCTGGACGCCGATCGTCAGCAGCGCGCCGGTGCATCATCGCGAATTGATTACCGATTGCCCGGTGGGACGGCTGCGTTATTCACAGTCAACGGGCAATAAAATGTCCATTCAATATGGCGTCGGCCTGGAGCCGTTAGCCCAGCCGGTATTAGGCCAGGTGTTGGCGGAATATTGCCATTTATTGCCGGATGTGGGCAAGGCGGTATGGAATAACCTCTTCTGGCAAAAGGATATGCTGTTTGTCGAGGTCAGCGCCCATGATAAAGACGCCCACTCCGGCGTGCCGCGCGCACCCGCCGCCACCACCGACGCGGCGAAACGCTTTTTAGCCGAAGCGGAAAAAATCCAGCTGGAGGAACCCGCGGACCTGCGCGCCATTCGTTTGGGACAGGTTGAATCAACGGGAACCTACGGCCAGTATTTTACCGCCTGGGATTTCGCCAACGGTATGCTGCGTGATTATATTATGTATACCATGTACCCGTTACTGACGCTGACTAAGACGCTGTCGGTTCAGGATTTTAAAACCACGCTGCGCGAATTCGACGTGCCGTATTCCAGCTATCTGGGCGTCAGCGGTTTATATCAGCTGGAAGAATATGCCGGCATATTGCGCGAGGCGGTGGACGCGGCGCAAACCAAAGAAGAACTGCAGGAGCTGCTGCGGGCTTTCCTGAAATACGGTAACCGTTTATGTGCCTGGTCGTATCACTATTTCCCCTGGTATTTAGGCATGTTCTATAACCGCCAGCTCGGCGGCCAGGAATTCCCGGGCCGCTGGAATCCTGAAAAAGTCTGAAACTGATTGCCACGCACCCGCGTTCAGCAGGCCGCAATGCCCACGTTACGGCGAAACGGCCTGCGCCGCGCCGTGCGTCGCATTCAGCCGGGAGGCAATATGTTGACGATTACACCGCAGGATAAAGCGGCCTTTCAGCGCGACGGCGCCGTTGTTATCCGCCAGGCCTTTTCCCGCCACTGGCTGGAAAAGGTGGAACAGGGCATCATGGCGAATATCGCCGCGCCCAGCGATCACGGCCGTTATACCGACCCCGAGACCAAACTGTTTTTTCAGGACAGCGATAACTGGCGGCGGATCGCGGCCATCGAGCGGTTTGTCCGCCAATCGCCCGCCATGGAGATTGCCGCCGGCTTGCTGGGCGCCGGCAAAATCAACTTTCTTCACGATCACGTGCTGGCCAAAATGCCCGGCGCTTCCCAGCGCACCCTGTGGCATCAGGATCAGCCCTATAGCCCGGTGGACGGCAATGACTTTTGCACCCTGTGGCTGCCAACCGGCGCCGTGACGCGCGCCACCGCGCTGGAATTTGTCGCCGGCTCGCACCGCTGGGGTAAATGGTTTCGTCCCCGGCACTTCGCCACCGGGGAGCTGCGCGAAGGCGACGACGAAAGCTGGGACATCCTGCCGGATATCGAAGCGCACCGGCAAGATTACCCTATCATCGGCTGGGCGCTGGAAGCCGGCGACTGCCTGGTGTTCCATGGCCTGACCCTGCACGGCGCCGCCGGCAATGCCGAGGCCGCGCCGCGCCGGGTGTTGTCCACCCGCTGGACCGGTGACGACGCGGTCTTCCGCTATCGCCGCGGGAAAATGTCGCCGCCGGTGCCGTTACACGACGCCCCGCAGGACGGCGGGGCGGTGGATTGCCCTGCGTTTCCGGTCGTCTGGCGGGCTACGCCGCCAGTATAGGCGCTAACCCGGCGCTATCCTCCCGCGCCAAACCTCACGCGAAAGCCTACCAACGGCGCCGTTCTGGCGCCGTTTTGCCGGTTTCGATATAAGCTTTGCCGGATTTTATCGTTAGTTGTAACCGGTAAGTTATCTATATTACCCCCATAAAGTGACAAATATGCAACAGCATTAACATGTGGAGCGAGATTTTGGCGGCTGTATCCTCATCGATCCCGGAGGCAACGGACTATGCCTCATTCCCCCGGCTGGCCCTGCGCGCGTTGAGTAAAACCTTGGGCGGACGCCGCGCGGTGGACGGTATCAATCTCGCCGTCGCGCCGGGTGAAGTGGTGGTGTTGCTGGGTCCCAGCGGCTGCGGCAAAACCACCACGCTGCGCATGGTGGCCGGGTTTCTCCAGCCTGATGACGGCGAAATCCTGTTAAACGGCCGTCTGGCCGCCGGCGCGCGCTTTATGCTGCCGCCGGAAAAACGCCAGCTTGGCATGATGTTTCAGAACTATGCCATCTGGCCGCATAAGACGGTATTCCATAATGTCGCCTACGGTTTGCAAATCCAGGGCGTCAAAAAGGACGAGATCGTCCGCCGGGTCAACAGCATGCTGACGGTGGTGAACCTGCGCGGCTACAGCGACCGCAAGCCCGCCGATCTGAGCGGCGGCCAGCAGCAGCGGGTGGCGTTGGCGCGGGCGCTGGTGACGGAACCCTCGCTGCTGTTGCTGGATGAACCCCTGTCCAACCTGGACGCCGCCATGCGTCACGTGATGCGCGCGGAACTGAAAGCCTTGCAGCAACGGGTGGGCGTGGCCATGCTGCATGTCACCCACGATCAGGAAGAAGCGCTGGTACTGGCGGATCGCATCGTGGTGATGAATGCCGGGCGCATCGAACAGATAGGCTCGCCGCAAGAAATCTGGCAACAGCCGCGCACCGCGTTCGTCGCCGGTTTTATCGGTAAGGCCAATATCCTGCAGGGCAAAGTGGTGGAAGTGGACCCGTTCCGGCCGCGCGTCAGGATGGAGCTGGCCCTTGGCTTGCGCTTCTGGGCGCGCACCGGGGCCGACAGTCCCCGCGCCGGCTGGCTGGGCCAATATCGGGACGTGGTGATCCGCGCGCAGGATTTCCAGCTGAGCGCGCAGGGCATCGCGTTGCCAAGGGCCAGCGGCCTGTTTTTAGGGAATTATCATGAAGTCACCCTGCTGCTGGACCATGCGCCGCTGTCCGCGGAATTCCGCGATCTTCCCCCGGGCGACGGCCCGCTTGGCGTCGTGGTGGAAGACGATCGCGCCTGGGTGATGCCATGAGCCGCATGGAGGCGCTGCCGGCGCCGGCGTCCTCCCGTTTCGGCGCGGGAATTCCGCTGCAGGGGGTGAAATGGCTGATTATCGGCGCCGCGATCCTGGTGCTGCTGGCTATTGTCGCCTGGCCGCTCGGCTGGCTGTTCGCCTTCAGCCTGACGTCGGCGGAGGGGCATTTCACTCTTGATACCTTTCATACCCTGCTGATTGAACCCGGTATGCTGGCGGCCGCCTGGAACTCGCTGCGGCTGGTGGTAAGCGTAGTGCTGGGCGCCACGTTTATCGGCACGCTTCTGGCGTGGATTGTCGCCCGTACCGACACTCCCGGCAAAGGGCTTATCATTGCCGCGGTGGGCGTGACCTTCGTCATCCCGACGTTTATTACCGTTATCGCCTGGATCTTCCTGGCGGCGCCCAACGCCGGTTATCTGAATATTGTGTTGCGGCACCTGTTCGACCTGGACGCGCCGCCGTTGAATATCATCAGTTTCAACGGCCTGGTATTGATTGAAACCATACATCTGTATCCGCTGGTGTTTTTTTCCGTACTATCGGCGCTCAATAACGTCGACGCCAGCTATGAACAGGCCGCGCGCGTGCTGGGCGCGGGACGTCTGCGCAGCGCGCTGACCATTACCTTGCCCCTGGTGCTGCCGGCCATCCTCGCCAGCACCATCCTGGTGATGCTGGACACGCTCTCCTCGTTTGGCGCGCCGTCGGTTATCGGTACCATGGCCAATTTTTCCGTGCTGACCACCCGGCTTTATGATCTCATGACCTTCCCGCCGCACCTGAACATGGCCGCGGCCATAGCGGTGCCCATCGTGCTGTATACCCTGTTGTGCCTGGGAGTACAGCGGCTGTTTATCGGCCGCGACGATTTCCGCACGCTGAGCGGCAAGGTGACCCAAGGCCAGGCGGTGGCGCTGGGACGCTGGCGCTGGGCCATGCTGGCGCTGGTGGTGGTGGTCCTGTTGGTCAGCGTGGTGCTGCCGGTGCTGTCGCTGGTGGTGCTGTCGATGATCAAGGTGCTGGGGCTGGGTATTTCCTGGCATAACCTGGCGCTGGACCACTATCGGTATGTGTTCGGGCAGCGGGAGGTCGCTTTTACCGCGCTGAAAAACAGCCTGATGCTGGCCGTCGCCACCGCGACCCTGTGCGCCTGCCTGGCCGTGGTGTGCGCCTGGGTGGTGGAGCGCACGCAGTTGCCGGGACGCGGCGTGATCACGGTGCTTATCATGATTGCCTATGGTTTCCCGTCCATCGCCTTCGGCGTCGGCATGATGCTGGGATACGTAAACCTTCTGTACGGTACGCTGACCCTGCTGCTGATTGCCTACACCGCCAAACAGCTGCCCGTCGCCTTTGTGCTGGCGCGCACCGCGCTGCGCCAGATCGCGGTGGAACTGGAGGAAGCCGCCCGTATCGCCGGCGCCGGCTGGCTGCGCGTGATCCTGGACATCACGCTGCCGCTGCTGAAAGTGTCGGTGGGCATCGGCTGGGTGCTGGTCTTTTCACTGAGCATCCGCGAACTGTCGATGTCGGTGATGTTGGCGCAAACGGATTCCCAGGTGATGTCCACCGTCATCATGCAATACATTTCCGATGGGTCCATCGAGCTGGGAGCCACCCTGTCGGTCATTATC
Source organism: Acerihabitans sp. (assembly GCF_036398755.1). NCBI lineage: Bacteria > Pseudomonadati > Pseudomonadota > Gammaproteobacteria > Enterobacterales > Pectobacteriaceae > Acerihabitans > Acerihabitans sp. The sequence goes on from NZ_DASWOM010000017.1 coordinate 48,605, forward strand.
ATCGCCATCAGCATGCTGGTGCTCGGTATCGTGAGCAAGGCGTCGGGCCGAACCCTGTCAGTCAGTGATTAATCTTTGGTGAATACATAATGAGCATAAACAACAGCAATCAGGACGGCGTTGCCGGTCAAGGCTTCGACGAGGTGTTTGACGTGGTGGTGGTGGGATTCGGTTTTGCCGGCGGCGCCGCCGCGCTGGCGGCGCATGACAGCGGCGCGCGCGTGCTGCTGCTTGAAAAAATGCCCGACCCGGGCGGTATTTCCATTTGCGCCGGCGGCGGCGTGCGCACGGTGACCGATCGGCAACAAGGACGGGCGTACCTGCGCAAAACCGTCGGTCCGGATGTGCCCGACGACGTGATAGATATGATGACCGAGGGCATGCTGGGGCTGGAAACCTATTTTCGCAACCTGGCGAAAATCAACGACGCCGCCATCCGGGTGCGCGATCGCGGCGGCAACTACCCTTTTCCGGGCCATGAGGCGCTGGGCATAGTCGAAGTGGCGCAGATTCCGGGTTTTGACGCGCGCAAGGAATATCCCCACGCCCGCGGCCGCCTGCTGGGGCCGAATGTCTTTAAGCTGCTGCATGATAATATTCGCGCCCGCGACATTACCGTACGGCTGGAAACGGCGGCGCGGCGCCTGATTATCATCGACGGCGAAGTGGCCGGCATCGAGGTGAGCCAGCAGGGGCTAACGCGCCGTATCGGCGCGCGCCGGGGGGTGATACTGGCGACCGGCGGCTTTGAGTCGGATCCGGAAATGCAGCGTAAGTATTGGCAAATCCGGCCGGTGATGCCGGCGGCCACCCGCGCCAATACCGGCGACGGCATCCGCATGGCGCAGGCGGCGGGCGCCGATCTGTGGCATATGTGGCATTTTCACGGTTCCTATGGCTTTCGCCATGTCGATGCCGATTATCCCTTCGCCCTGCGGGTAAAACGGCTGCCGGACTGGACGCCCGAGGTGAATACGCCCGAGGTGGCGATGTCCTGGATCGTGCTGAACCAGTCCGGGCGGCGTTTTATGAATGAATACCATCCTTACCTACAGGATACCGGCCATCGTCCCCTGGATCAGTTTGACCCGGTGACGCAGCGCTTTCCCCATATCCCGGCCTTTCTGGTGGTGGACGAGGAGGGGCGCAAACGCTATCCGCTGGGGCAGGCGGTGCTAAACGATCGCGCCGTGGAGCCCTATGTCTGGAGCGACGACAACCTGAAGGAAGTGGAAAACGGCATCCTGCAAAAAGCGGACACGCTGGAGGAACTGGCGGCGCTTATCGGCGCCGACGCCAACACCCTGCGCGCGAGCCTGGAGCGCTGGAACCGGCAGTGCGCCGAGGGGTTGGACGAGGACTTCGCGCGGCCGGGGGCCAGTATGCTGCCGGTGCGAACGGCGCCATTTTATGTCGGCCGCCTGTGGCCGCTGGTCAACAACACCCAGGGCGGCCCCGCCCACGACGCGTCGCAACGGGTGCTTAATCCGTTTAAGGAACCCATCGCCCGCCTCTATACCGCCGGCGAACTCGGCAGTATCTGGGGCTTTCTTTATCTCGGCGCGGGTAATCTGGCCGAGTGCTTTATTACCGGCCAGGTGGCGGGGAAACACGCCGCCGCCCTCATCCCACGGGAGTTATCATGAACAGTAGCCATCGTCTGGGGCAGTTGACTTTCCCCCTCCCGACGCGCCCGGCGCCGGTAAACGACATTAACCGTCTGGACATCCGCCCGACCGGCGCGTCGCTGGGCGCCGTGGTGCGCGGCATCGATTTGTCGCAGCCGCTGGACGATGCCATTGCCGGGGCGCTGCGCCAGGCGTGGCAGGATCATCTGGTGCTGCTGTTCCCGCGCCAGGCTCTCCAGCCCGGCGAATTCCTGCGCGCCGCGTCCGTATTCGGCCAGCCGCAGGAAGGGGCCAACCGTCGTTTTATCCGTTCCGCCGGCATTGTGCAGGACGACGAATTTCCGGAAATCATGCTCAATACCAACCTGGGGCCGGACGGCAAGCCGGCGCGCGAAAACGACGGACTGGGCAGCCTGGAAGTGGTCTGGCACTCCGATAACTCTTATATAGAACAACCGCCGGTGGGCAGCATGCTCTATGCGCTGGAGGCCCCGGCGGACAGTGGGCATACCTCGTTCTCCAACCAATATCTCGCTTATGAAGGCCTGCCGGAGGCGCTGCGGCGGGATATCGCCGGCCTGTGGGCCAAACATGACGCCAGCCGCAACAGCGCCGGCATGCTGCGCCCCGGCCTAAGCCTGCCGACGCGTCCCGAAGAGGTGCCGGGACCCTTTCATCCGCTGGTGATCCGCCATCCGCACAGCGGCAGGCGGGCGCTCTATCTCGGCCGCCGGCGGGTGTACCCCTCGCAGTTTATCGACGGCATCCCGCTGTCGGAAAGCGAGGCCCTGCTCGATAAGCTGTGGGCGGCCGCCACGCATGAGAGCCTGACGTGGACCCATAGCTGGACGCCGGGTGATGTGCTGATTTGGGACAACCGCTATTCCATGCACTACCGCACGCCTATCGACGAGACGCGGCGGCGCGTCATGCTGCGCACGCAATTCCAGGGCCAGGCCTTGATGGCCGATACGCCGCGGCGCCGGGCAACGCGCGCCGAAACACGCTAATTGAATGGGAACAAGAACCTATGCTTAACCGTCGTTTATTTATCGCCGCCCTGTCGTTATGCGCGCTGGCCGTTTCCGGCGCGCGGGCAGAACCGCTGGACCAGCGTTTCGCCGCGCAGTATGCCGCCGCGCGGCCGGAAAAAGAGGTGGTGTTTTATAATACCTTTCGCCAGGATACCAATCGCCAGTTGCAAAATTACTGGCAACAAAATTTCCCGGATATCGCCTTGAAAATCGTGCAAAAGCAATCCCTTGACCTTATCCCCACCATCGAGTCGGAAAAGGCCGCGGGCAAAACCCTGGCCGATGTGGTGATGATCAATGAACCCTTTGTGGCCACTGAATGGAAAAAAAAGGGCTACTACGCGCCGTATAAGGTCAGTAACTTCGACAGCATTCCGCCACAATATAAAGATGCCGACGGCGCGTGGTATACCACGGCCGTCAGCCTGCTGACGGCGGCCTACAATACCCAGGCCTTCCCGGACAAATCACAGTTGCCGACAAACCTGCCGGCTTTTGCCGACCCGAAATGGAAAGGCAAGCTGCTGCTGGGCGATCCCAAGGTCGCCGCGTCGAACCAGGCGTTTTTCCTCGCCTTGCTTAACAACGGCAAGCTGAAGTGGGACACGCTGGATGCCTTGTCGCGTCAGGATATTCTGTTCACCCGCGGCAATGCCGATTCGGCGCGACTGATAGCCACCGGCGAGCGCGTGCTGTCGCCGATGGTGTCGTCGCAAAATGTGATTACCGCCAGGGAGAAGGGCCAGCCGATTGATTTTTATGTGCTGGACGAGGGCGCCATCACGGTAACGCAGCCGGTGGGCGCCTTTGCCCACTCGCCGCATCCGAACGCGGGCAAACTGCTGCTGGATGTGCTGACAAGCGTAGAAGGCCAGGAACTGGTGGCGCAGGCCGGCGCCTATTGGCCCACGCATCCCGACGCCAGGGCGCCGGGCCATTTACCGAAGCTCGACACGCTGAAACCGGAAAGCGGCGATGTGGACATCGGCGGCGAGAACTCAAAGGCCTTCCTGACCCGCTTTAGCAAAACCTTTAACCGCTACTGAGCATGCCGCCCGGGGGTTGGCGATGCGCGTCCGGCTTGCGAGACGGACGCGGTCGCCAAGCGTAAATCGTCACTCCCCAACCGCCGGGCGCCACGAATTACCCACTCCACTTATTAAGTATTTGCCGCCGCCGGCCGATAACAATACCGGTTGCGTCGTTCCTTATTTTCCGAATCAGTCATTTCGCCTTGTTTCCACACATCAATCGTTGTTTTTCATTGGGGAAAGTATGGATAATTTTCAACAAGAGGTGGAGGAGAGAACCAATCTCACCTCATCAAACCGATTTGAACTATTGTTATTCCGCCTGGGGACGCCACCCGATGAAGAACACACCGAATTATACGGTATCAACGTCTTCAAGCTGCGTGAAATCGTGCCGATGCCGAAGCTTACCAAGGCCGCGGGCATGGTGTCCCCGCTGATGGGCATGGCGAATATCCGCGGCGAAATTATTCCGGTCATCGATCTGCCGGCCATCATCGGCTGCGTACCGAAAACCGGATTGAACATCGTGCTGGTAACGGAATATGCGCGCAGTACCCAGGCCTTCGCGGTAGAGTCCGTCGACGATATCGTCCGACTTGAATGGAGCCAGGTCATGGCGGCCGAGGCGGGGGTCAGTAGCCGCAATATCACCAGCATCGCGCGCCTGAACAATGATAAAAAGGACAATCCGCTGGCCTTGGTGCTGGATGTCGAGCAAATCTTGTATGACATCATTCCGGCTAATCGCACCGCCCATCTGAACAGCGAAAACAAGCGTACCTTTACCCTGAAACCGGGGTCGGTGGCCATTGTGGCGGAAGACTCCAAAGTTGCCCGCTCGATGCTGGAACAGGGACTGAAGATGATGCAGGTCCCCTTCGAAACGCACATCACCGGCCTGGAAGCCTGGAATAAAATCAATAAGCTGGCGCAAGAGGCGCGCGCGGAAGGCAAACCCGTCGCCGATAAAATCGCGTTTGTATTAACCGATTTGGAAATGCCGGAGATGGATGGCTTTACCCTGACGCTGAATATCAAACGCGATGAGTTCCTGAAAAATATACCCGTGATTATCCATTCGTCCTTGTCCGGCAGCGCCAATGAGGATCACGTGCGCAAGGTGGGGGCCGACGCGTATGTGGCAAAATTCGACATCGACGAATTGGAAACCGCTATCCAGCAGGTGCTGGCGGTCAGGGCGGCGGCTGTCGCCTAAGCGCGACGAAAAACGGCGGGCATGCGCCGCCGCGTGCCGGGGCGCGGCCGGCGGCGCAAGCCCGCTGCCCGCGATGCAAGGCCATACACCGCCTTGCATTGCGGCATTTAAGCGCCCTGGCGCCAAATGCCCTTTGCTCAGTTCAGTTTGGCTTTGGAAAAATCGCTGCCGTTGAGACTGACGCTGTAGCCGGTGACATTGGTGCGCGTGGCGTAAAAGGTTTGACCGTTCGCCAGCGGCACCCAGGGCGCCTGTTGATGGAACACGCCCTGCGCTTGACGGTACAGCGCGGCGCGCTGGGCCGGATCGCTTATGGCCTTGGCCTGTTTTATCAACGCGTCATATTGCTTATCACACCAAAACGCCGCGTTGGATCCGCTGTTGATACTGTCGCACCCCAGCAGGACATTGGCGAAATTATCCGGGTCGCCGTTATCGGACATCCAGCCGAACAGCGCGGAGGCGTGTTCGCCCTTGCGCAGGCCGGCCAGGTATTCGCCCCATTCAAAGGTAACGATTTTTGCCGTCACACCCACCTTGGCCCAATCGCTTTGGATCATTTCCGCAATGCGGCGGGAATTGGGGTTATAGGGGCGCTGCACCGGCATAGACCACAGGTCGGTGGTAAAACCCTGCGCCAACCCCGCCTGTTTCAGCAATTCCCGGGCCTTGGCCGGATCGTAGGGGTAATCGGCGAGATCCTTATCGTAACCGAGCATATTGGGCGGAATCGGCGATTTCGCCACCGTCCCGGAACCGAGGAATACCGCGTTAACAATCGCTTTTTTATCCACCGCATAGTTCAACGCCTGGCGCACCAGGAGGTTATCGAAGGGTTGTTTGCGGGTATTGAACGCCAGGTAGCCCACGTTCATGCCGTCCACGCTGTGCAGCGCCAGGTCCTTATTGTTTTTGATTTCGTCAAAATTGACCGGGCTGGGCGCGGGAATAATCTGGCATTCATTTTTTTCCAGCTTGGCAAGCCGGGTGCTGACGTTGGGGGTGATGGAAAAAATCAGGCGCTTGGTCGGCACCTCGCCCTGCCAGTAATGCGGATTGGCCTCGTAACGGATCAAGGAGTCGACTTTATAGTCTTTCAGGTTATACGGACCGGTACCGATCGGGTCGGTGTCCACCCGCTCCGGCGTGCCGGCTTTCAACATGGCGTCGGCGTATTCCGCGGAGAGAATGGAGGTAAAGTCCATGCCCCAGTCAGCCAGGAATGTGGCGTCGGGTTTGCTCAGAGTAAACCGGACATGCTGGTCGTCCAGTTTTTTGACGTCCTGGATAAGGGCGCCGAGGCCGACGTCGTTGAAATACTCATAGGTGGCCTGGGATACCTTATGGTAGGGGTGATTGTCGTCTTTCTGCCGCAGGACGGAAAAAATAACGTCGTCGGCGTTAAAATCGCGGGTAGGGGTGAAATATTTATTGCTGTTGAACTTGACCCCCGGGCGCAGGGTAAAGGTGTAGGTTTTGCCGTCGGGGCTGATGGTCCAGGCGGTGGCCAGGGAAGGGACGGGCAGGTTATCGCTTTCCCTGAAGGTTATCAGGCGGTTATACAGTACCTGCGAGCTGGCGACAAAAGACGGCCCGGAGCTGGCTATCTGCGGGTTAAACGATTCCGGCGAGGCTTCGGAGCAGTAGACCAGCACATCGTTGGCCGCCGCCAGTGCGCTGCCGGCCGGCAGCAGCGCGGCCATCAGCAGTGCGAGAGAGGTTTTGCGTAAATCCATTTTTAATGCCTTCATAAGATAAAAACGGTGGTGATTTCCCAAGACATTATATGCGGCGTTCGCTGAAACGGAAAAATCTTCTGCGGCTAAAGTTTTTCCTGTTCCAGACGTTTAGTAAACTGTGACTAAACACCTTCTGAACTTTGTATCATTTTTTCGCTGTATCACCGCAGTTTTGGCTTGCCTCACAAAATAAATACTTCCCTTATCCATTTCACCAATCAACGGTTGATCGGGCAAAAATTCCTCTATATCGTCCACTGTGACGTTTTAGTGTAACGTTACAGAAAAAAAGATTGCCAACCCTTTACTCCCGCCAGCCCCCTTTTTAATTGTCGGGAATGATAATTTTGCACGCCCATGCTGAAGGATCTGATGATGAATACTCTACGGCACCCCATTTTGCACAAAGCACTGGTCTGTATCTTCTTAAGCTCGATGTTGTCCGCTGCCGGCGGCGCGTTTACCCAGGCGCAAGCCGCCGTAAATCTGCGCGTTTATTCTTCGCTGACGGCGGACGAAAACTCGGCGCACTACATTTGGTTTAAACGTTTTCAAGCCAATATCGAGAGCAATCCGCATCTGAAAGACCAAATCAAGCTCAACTATTTTCCAAACGGCATGCTGGGCAAAGAAGCCGATGCCACCCAACAGGTACGCATCGGCGCCATCAATATGATGATCTCCGGGACCTCCATCTGGGCAACCCTGGTGCCGGAAATCAGCGTACTGGATCTGGGCTATTTGTTTAAAAACTTCGATCAGGTAGGCAAAGCGCTGGATGGTCCGGCGGGCACCATCCTGTCTGACCTGATGCTGAAAAAGGCCAACGTCGTGGTGCTTAGCTACGCCTACAACCTGGGCGCCAGAAATATCTACACCAAAAAACCGATCGAGAAACCCGAGGATCTGAAAAACCTGAAAATACGCGTACTCCCGGTTCCCAATTTTATCGCCACCATTAACCATATGGGCGCGGTGGCCATCCCCATGCCGGGCGGGGAGGTTTATTCCAGCCTGCAAATGGGGGTTATCGACGGTCTGGAACATGATTCCGCCACCGTGCTGGCCAACAAATTTTATGAAATCGCCAAAAACGCCACGCTGACGCAGCACATTTATAACCCCATCATGATTGCCATGAATAACAACAGCTTCCAGCAGATCCCGGAACCGCTGCGCCCCGAACTGCTGGCGGCGGCAAAAGAGGCCACGCTGTACGAACGCCAGCAATCCGGCGTAATCGAGCGGCAGGCGGTGGAAAAACTGAAAGCGCAAGGCATGGTTTTCCGTGAAATCGATCGTGATTACCTGCGCGGCGAAGTCAAACCGGTCTGGGATGATTTCCTGGCCAAATACCCGCAGATGAAGCCGGTCGTCGACGACATCAACGCGGCCGGTTCCTCCGCAGGCGCGCAGTAATGTTCCAGTGGCCCGGGCTTTATGCCGGGCCATCTTCTGACCGGAACCATTGAGAGGTTCAACATGGTAGACACGACAATGGCCACAAAAGATCTCGCGGGACCGCTGGTTTATCTCAGCCGGCTCAGTAAATTCCTGACAACGGTGACCTCCTGGGCGGGCGCCCTGGTTTTGCTGATTAACGTGTTGGTGGTGTTTCTCTCGGTCATCTGGCGCTATGCGCTGCATTCCCCCATCGAGTGGGCGGAGGAAGTGGCGCGCGCCATGATGATCGCGCTGGTGTTCTTCGGGGTCGCCACCTCCACCGGGCGCGGCGGCCATATTGGTGTCGATCTGTTTTTGCGGTTTATTCCCGAAAAAATAAGGCCTTATATCGTTCACGCCAGCCGCTGGGTCTTGTTTCTGGTCGCCGTCGGGCTGGTGGTTTCCAGCTATGACCTGGGGCAGGCGTCCCGGATGCAAACGACGGAAACCGGCCTGCCGCAAATCATCTACGTGATTCCGGTGCTGATAGGCTCGGTGGTAATGATGGTGGCGGCGCTTGAACACGCCCTGCGCGAACGCGCCAGAGTCGTGCTGCTCAGCGGCGCGGGTATTCTGGCTTTGGCCCTGCTGGGCTACCTGAAACTGTCCCTGATGCCCGACCCTTCAACCGCCGCGGCGGGATTCATGCTGTTGTGTTTCCTGCTGGGCATCCTGGCGGGCGTGCCTATTGCGTTTACGCTGGGCATGTCGGCGATGGTGTTTTTTATCTGCGATCCGTCGCTGCCGTTCGTGTTTTTTTCCCAGCAGGTTATCGCGGGCGTGGACCACTTTGTACTGCTGGCGATTCCGTTTTTTCTCCTGGCCGGCGCCGCCATGGAAATCAACGGCATGTCGACCCGTCTGGTTGAGCTGGTGGTGCGCGGCATGGGCCGCTTTCGCGGCGGCCTGAACATGACCACCGTACTGTCGATGGCGTTCTTCTCCGGTATTTCCGGCTCCAAACTGGCGGATGTCGCCGCCGTGGGCGGGGTATTGATGCCGGCGGTGCGCCGCGCGAAGCAAGATAGCGAAGAAGCCGCCGGGGTGTTTGCCGCGTCCGCGGTGGTGGCCGAGACGATTCCGCCCTGCGTCAACTTGATAGTCCTCGGATTCGTGGCGAACCTCTCCATCGGCGCACTGTTTATCGCCGGGCTGGTTCCGGCCGCCTGCCTGCTGGTGCTGCTATTGATTGCGGCCAACCGCTTCGGCGGTAAAATCAACATCAGCGATGCCTACCCGCAGATGCGCCCGCGCCTGCAACTGTGGCTCGGCGCCATCGTCGGCCTGGCGATGATTTTCATGATTGGCCGCGGCGTGATGATGGGCATCGCCACGTCGACCGAAATTTCGGCCTTTGCCGTGATCTACGCCATTGTCGTCGGCCGGCTGGCGTTTGGCGAACTGACCTTGCGCGCAACGGTGAAAATGTTTATCGATACCGCCGCCATGTCGGGGGTGCTACTGTTTATCGTGGCCTGCGCGACCAGCCTCTCCTATGTGCTGACCATTCAGATGATCCCGCAGAAAATCGCCGAATTCCTGGTCGGCATCGGCATGGAGCATGGCGCCTGGGTATTCCTGATGCTGACGATTGTCCTCCTGATCATATTCGGCGCCGTATTGGAAGGCGCGCCGGCGCTGATCATCTTCGCCCCCATACTGGTGCCTATCGCCATGCAATTGGGATTCAACCCGCTGCATTTTGGTATTGTGATGATTCTTGCCATGGGGTTCGGTCTATTCTCTCCGCCCATCGGATTGGGGCTATACACCACCTGCGCCATTTGCGGGGTGGAAATGAAAAATGTGATTCGACCCATGCTTAAATATCTGGCTGTCTCGCTGTTCGGGATTATTGTGGTCGCCCTGGTGCCGACGCTCAGCACCTGGCTGCCCCGGCTGGCCGGGTATTGATATCGTTTCGGACGGCAACGTGAAGAGGGAATGTATGGCAAATATTCGGGATGTTGCGCGCCACGCCGGTGTTTCTGTGAGTAGCGTTTCCAATGTACTCAACGGCCGCACCGACCAGATGCGTTTGGAAACGTTGGAACGCATCAGGCAGACCATGCAGGAGCTAAACTATCATCCCAATCGGGTGGCGCAGCAGCTCAAGACCGGACAGGCCAGGATGATTGGTTTACTGGTTCCGTCCATCGTCAACCCCAGCTTCGCGGTATTGACCCGCGAAGTCGACCGGGCCGCCAAAGCGCGCCAGTATCGGGTGCTGTTGGGCAATACCTACCGCCAGGAAGACGAGGAACAGGCCTTTCTGGAAGATATGTTCGCGCATGGCGTGCAGGGGGTGATTGTGGCGGCCAGCGCAATGGAGCGCCCGCACTTCGCCAATGCCGCCAGGCTCGGTCTGGTGATGGTGAACTACGACAGCCGCATGCCAAGCGATGCGCTGCTCGGGAACCTGCCCTTCGACAGCGTGTCGATGGATAACGTCGCGGCCGGCCGCATGGCGGCGGAACATCTGATTGCGCGGGGGTGCCTGCAACTGGCGTTTGTCACCGAAGCCTTTCTGACCATCAGCCGCGCGCATAAAATCGAAGGTTTTTTATCCGCGGCCAGGGACCACGGACTGATGGATCGCGCCCAGGTCATCGAGGGTAAGGCTCTCGTGGCCTATGGCGATACTGAAATGACCGAGCTGGGGCGAACCCTGGCGGCCAAAGTGTTGCAACAGATCCCGCGCCCGGATGGCATTGTGGCAATCAACGATGCGCTGGGTATCGGACTGATGGCCGGGCTGCGGGACGCCGGCGTGCGTATTCCGCAGGATATTTCCGTCATCGGCATCGATAATATCCCGCTGGCGGATTTGGTCCACCCCGCGCTGACCTCCGTGATGCCGCCATTAACGGAAATGGTCGCCAAGATGGTGGAAAGGCTGTTGGCCAGAATTGAAAATCCGGCGATTACGCCGGGAGAGTTTTTATTTCCTCCCCAGTTGATTTGTCGCCAATCGGTCATTGACCGTACTGGATATTAATTTTTCCAAGTAAACCCCGGGTACAAATAGTCGCGACCACCCGGGGAAATTTAATTAGCCATAGAGGGTAGGGCTCACTATTGCCCGGCGCGGGAGAAAGCGCTTGAGGCAATAACCGATGCACCCGCGAGCAATTTATCATTCGCAGACGTTTACACTGAAAACAGGAGATCACCATGGGCGCTTTATCAGGAAAAAAAGTTTTTATTACCGGTGCGGAACAAGGCATTGGCAAAGCGACGGCCACCGAGCTGATCGAAGCGGGCTGTGATATTTATATCCATTATTTTAGCGATGAGGAGAGTCCTAAAGCACTGGTTGCGCTGGCGACCTCTTTGGGACAAAAAGCCGCGTATGGATTTGCTGATTTAACCGATGAAGACGATGCCAAAAAATGCATATTGGCGGCGGCGGAATTTTTAGGCGGCATCGACATCCTGATTAATAATGTCGGCGGCATTATCGCCCGGAAATGGCTGGGTGAAATAGACAGCCAATTCTGGAAAACAGTCATCGACGTCAATATGACCACCATGCTGAATGTGACGCAAAGTGCGCTGCCTTATTTGAAACAGGCGCCGGACGGCGCAAGCATCGTCAACCTGGCCTCGCTGGCCGGCCGCTCTGGCGGCCATTCGGGGTCGCTGGCCTATTCCACCACCAAAGGGGCCGTTCTGGCCTGGACCCGCTCTCTGGCGGCCGAACTGGGCCAGTATGGCATCAGGGTTAACGCGGTGGCGCCAGGACTGATTCTGGGCACCCGGTTCCATAATCAGCACACCACCAAAGAATCTGCCGATGAAACCATCAGCGCCATTCCGCTGGGCAGGGCCGGTAGCGCTGAAGATGTTGCCCGGGTGATCAGATTTCTGGCGTCGGAATATAATGGTTTCGTATCCGGGGCCACGATAGATATTAACGGCGGTATTTACCGCATGTAATATTTCACTCGCCGACGGGCAGGGATCGCTTTGCCCGGCGGCGATACGCTTGGCATTTTTCCAGGAAACATCATGATCAAATCTGAAATATTGCACCCTCAGTTATTAAGCGGTCTGGCTAAATGCGGGCACAAGACCAATATTGTCATTGCCGACAGTAACTATTCATTTGTCACCAACTCGGCGCGTGACGCCGAGATTATCTACCTTAACCTGGCGCCCGGCATGATACGCAGCACGGTTATCCTGGAGAAGATCGTCAAATACATTAATATAGAAACCGTGACCTTTATGGAATATCCCGCCGACTTTAATAATACGATTGCGGCGGAATATAAAGCGCTGCTGCCGGCGGATACCGATATCGCTTATGTCGGCAGAAATGAATTTTATGCCCTTGCCAAATCACAGGATACGCTGCTGGTTATCGCCTCGGGCGAGGCGAAGCGCTTCGCTAATCTCATCATCACCGTGGGGGTGGTGGCGTAAACACCCGCCCTTGGATCTTCAGAAAATCCAACATGGCCATTGAACGGCCATAGCGCGGGGATAGCGGCGGGATATGGCGCGATTGCTCCAGGACAGTGCATTTAATGCACTGATTTGGTCCGCCGACGGCTTTTTTTGCCGTTATGGCTGTTCCATCCGCCCGGTATCCTCCACCTGGTAATCGATATGAAAATCCGGCCGATAATAGGATTCCCCGCACACCAGCGGATGTCGGCCATCGCCGGTCAAAACATAGTCGCGCACCAGCAGCGCGCTGCCTTCCCTCACATCCATATCCTGCGCCAGCGCGCCGTCGGCCAGACAGGCGCGGATTTTGCCTTCCACATGCCTTACCGGCATGGATAAACTCGCCAGGATCTGGTGAACCGACTGATTTTGCAGCATTTCCACCGTCATGCGCTGGCCGAGGGCGGCGGGGAAAATACGCACCTCCAGGCTCATCCGGCGGCGGGACACGATGCGCAGGCGCCGCAGTTGGTAAACCAGTCCGCCGGCATCGAGGTGCAGTTGATGCGCCCAGGTTTCGCTGGCCGATTGGCTGGAAAAGGCAAGGATTTGATAGTCGATGCTGGCGCCTTCGGCCGAGAGCTTATCCTCAAACGAGTAGACCCGCGTCAGCTGTAGCGGCGCGGTGATGGCGCGGGTGGACACAAAGCTGCCGCTGCCCGGGCGACGCAGGATAACCCCTTCGTAAACCAGTTGCTGTATGGCGCGCGCCACGGTGGCCCGCGAGGTGTCGAAATGCCGGGCCAGCTCGAGTTCGGTGGCGATGCGATCGCCTTCCCGCAGCCGTCCGCCGGCGATCTGGCTGCGGATAAACTGCTGAATGCGGACATAAATCGGCAAATGGGTGGGGTCGGCCATCGTGTTCTCGCTTAAATGCATAGACAATATAAATTATACCTTTCCGCCGGTTAAAGCGAACAACTCCGCGGTCTGCGATTATTTTCCCTGCCATCCGCCCGTATTTCACTATTATTTTGCCGCTATAAAAAACGTTGGCGCGCTAAATGCATAGTCAATTAGTCATTAGTCTGCGCGCGCTTATCCATCGTCTGGCGCGTGCGACATTGTTACCGGGCATAAAGAGGTCATCATGACTGACATAGCGGAAAATTTTACCCGCAAAGGCCGTGGCGCGAGAACCCGCCTCCTTGGCGGTAAACGTGCGTACGGTTTGATCTATCTGGCCTCGATAGCGGCGGGAATGCTGATCTGGCTGGCGGTATCAAGACAGTATGCCGGTTTTATCCTGGCGCCGCCGCACAAGGTGATTGAGCGGCTGTGGCAATTAACCTTCTCCGGTGAACTGCCGAAGGCGTTGCTGGACGCTTCGCGCCATATGCTGCTCGGATACGCCATCGCCCTGGCGATTGCGCTGCCGCTCGGCATGCTGATGGGCCGCGTCCGCGCGGTGCACGATCTGTTCGATCCGTTGGTGACGCTGATATATGCGGTGCCGAGCGTGGCCTGGGCGCCGTTTATCATGATTTGGTTCGGCCTGTATTTTGAAGCCCGCGTGGCGCTGGTGGTGATCATGTGCCTGTTCGACATGCTGATTATTATCGACGCCGGCACCCGCAACGTCGAGCGCAGGCTGCTTGACGTCGGCCGCGCGTTCAACGCCTCGCGCCGCCAGCGGGTCACCCTGATCCTGATCCCCGAATCGCTGCCGTTTTTGTTTACCGCGCTGCGCATCGGCGCGGTGCGGGCGGTGAACGCCATGATCACCGCCGAGCTGTTTCTGGCGACGGTCAACCTGGGCGCCATCATGAAGCAGTCCGCCGCGCGCTTCGACAGCGCCGGGGTGCTGGGCGTGCTGTTTGTGCTCTGCCTGCTCGGCCTGCTGCTACAGGAACTGCTGCTGATTATCGAACGCCGGGTGTGCCGCTGGCTGCCTGCGGAGGCGTTATGAAACTGACCTATTCCCCGTTGTTGATGAACCTGGCCGGCTGCGCGCTGGCGTTAATCGCCTGGCAATTCGGCGGCATGCGTCTGGGCGATGCCTTGCTGGCCACGCCGTGGTCGGTGGCGCAGTCCTGGCTGGCGCTGCTGCGGGAGGCGGATTTCTGGCGTGCGCTGGCCGCCATGCTGGCGCAGATGATGGCCGGTTATCTGCTGGCGCTGGCGGTGGGGATTGCGCTGGGCATCATGATGGGACGCTCGCGCTGGGTTCTGGCGGTGGTGAAGCCCTGGGCGTCGATGTTTATCGTGGTGTCCGCCGCCGCGCTGGTGCCGCTGTTTATCCTGCTGATGGGACGCGGCACGCTGATGTGCGTGGCCATCGTGTTTGTCGCCACCCTGTGGTACGTGGTGATGACCATGCAGCAGGCCGCCCGGGATCTGCCGGCGCGGCTGATGAATGTGGGCCGCTCGTTCGGCGCCAGCGGCGTCCAGCGCTTTCGGCTGATTATGCTGCCGGCGCTGTTTCCCTATCTGCTGGTGGCCGCGCGCATCGGGCTCACCCATTCCCTGCGCGCCATGGTCACCGCCGAGATGTTTATCAGCACCGGCTTCGGCGGCCTGATCAACGATGCCGGACTGGATCTGTCCACCGCGCCGCTGTTCGCCCTGATTGTCATGCTGATGCTGATAAGCGTAACGGCCACCGGCATTCTGCGGTGGATTGGGCGCTTGGCGGCACCCTGGTACGCCAGCCGTACCGATCATTAGCTGTTCATTTTCCCACACTCCGAGGAGCACAGAACATGGTACATAACATCAATCGTCGACAGGCCTTGCGTCTGGGCCTGGGAGCCGCCGGCGTACTGGCCTTTAATCCGCTGCGGCGGGTCCTGGCCGCGCCGGGGCGGGTGCTGAAAATCAATACCCTGGCTTCGGCGGCGGCGGTGAACGTGCCGTTGCAGGCGGCGCTGCGCGAGCTGCTTCCCGCCACGGCGGGTTTCGCCATGCCCGCCATGCAGCCGACCGCCAAAATCAGCCAGATCGTGCAGGAGGTGGTGACCGGCGGGGCGGATTTGGGCGACGCCGATATCGCCTCGACCCTCACCGCGGCGGAGGCGGGCGCCGAGGTACGCATTATCGGCCTGTCCTACAGCAATACCTCGCAGGTGATTGTCGCCAATCTCGACCGGATCAAGACCCTGGCGGATCTGGGCGGCGATTCGGTATCGGTGGCGGTGAACAGCATCGGCGATTTTATGTATGTGATGCTGCAAGGGGTACTGGACAAGCACGGCATCGACGCCAAAAAAATCAACTTTATCGAAATGGGCAGCTCCGGCGACCGGATGCGGGCGCTGCTGGCGGGCCGGGTGGACGCGGTGCCGATGCATATCGAGCAGGCGGAACAGCTAAAGGGCGTTAAAGGCCGCGGCGATTTCGGCATCCTGGTGCGCCCCTGGGAAGAATACGATAACTGGTTCAGCGCGGTAATCATTACCACCGCCGATTGGCTTAAGGTGAAAGAGAACCAGGACGCGGCGGTGGCGGTGCTTAAGTCTATCCTCACCGCCTTCCGTCAGACCGATAACGACTACGGTTGGTATAAATCCCAGGTCGGCAAGTGGGCGTCGTCAAAAGACCTGAAAAGCGCCGGCGACGATGTCCTGCGCCCGGTCTGGCAGAGCCTGACCACCGGCATCCATGCGTTTCCACCCGATATGGCCTCGCTGACCGTCGAGCAGATGGCGAAAGTCATCCCCGTCTACCAGCGCGCCGGCGCGCTCAAAGGCACGGTTGATCTCAATACCCTGATAGACCGCACCTGGCTGGATCGGGCGCTGAAAGAGCTGGGGGCGCCATGACCCACCTTACCGTTACCGGTATCGATAAATCCTTTAACGGCACCCCGGTGCTGGCCGGGCAGTCGCTGGACGTGGCGGCGGGGGAGTTTGTCGCCCTGCTGGGACCGTCCGGCTGCGGCAAATCCACCCTGCTGCAAATCATCAACGGCTTATTACCGGCGGATGGCGGGTCGGTAGTGCTCGACGGCGAAGATATCACCGGCCGGCCCGGCAAAGGACGCGGCATGGTATTCCAGGGCTCGGACCTGCTGCCCTGGCGCTCCGCGCTGGATAACGTCGCGTTCGGCCTGGAGCTGATGGGCGTGGCAAAAAAGGAGCGGCTGGCGAGAGCCAGGGAATATCTCGACATGGTGGGATTGCAAGGCTTTTACCATGCCTGGCCGCATCAGCTATCCGGCGGCATGCAGCAACGGGTGGGCATCGCCCGCGCTTTTTGCATCAAGCCGACGCTTTTGATGATGGATGAACCCTTCGGCGCGCTGGATGTGCAGACCCGTGATTTGCTGCAGGACGAACTGCTGCGCATCTGGGAAGCGGAGCCGAAAATGGTGCTGTTCGTCACCCATGGCATCGAGGAAGCCCTCTACCTGGCCGACCGCATCCTGGTCTACAGCAAGCGCCCGGCGCGGGTGCTGGAAGAGATTAAGGTGCCGTTCGAGAGGCCGCGGCGCGATGCCATGAAATGGGATCCGCTTTTTGTACAGCTACGCCAGCATATCAGCGAACTGCTGCGTCATGACCGCAACGATTGAGAGGCTTTGACCCTGATGGAACAACAATGGCCGTCCTGCGGACGGGAGCTGGCGACAATCATCGCCGCAATTGATTATGATTCGCTGCCGCCGGCGGTGGTCAGCACGGTAAAACGCTTTACCCTTGATACCTTCGGCGTTATCGCCGCCGCCGCCCGCGCCCCCGGCATGGAGGAATTACTGGCGGCGCTGACCGAGTGGGAAAGCGGCGGCTGCGCCACGCTGTTGCATAACGGCCGGCGGGTCAACCCGGTCAGCGCGGCGCTGGCCAACGCCGCCGCGGCGCACAGCCTGGATTTTGACGATCAGCACGATCCGGCGCGGGTGCATGTCTTTTGCGTGATCCTGCCGGCGGTGCTGGCCGCCGCCGAAGCTCACGGCCGGGTCAGCGGCAAAACCGCCCTGGCCGCACTGGCGGTGGGCGTGGAAGTCTTTTGCCGTCTGGGACTGACCTGCTATAACTCGCTGGGCAAAGGCTGGCATCCCACCACCGCGCTGGGCTGCATCAGCGCGGCGGCGGCGGCGGCCAAGGTCTTTGGGCTGGATGCGCCGCAAACGCTTAACGCCATGGGGCTGGCCTATGTGCAAATGAGCGGCACGACCCAGTTTATCGCCGACGGGGTACTGGCAAAACGCGTCGGCCCCGGCTTCGCCGCGCGCTCGGGCGTGCTGGCCGCCCAACTGGCGCGCCACGGCATCACCGGCCCTCATCGTTTCTTGGAGGGCAACGCCGGCCTGTTCGCCCTGCACGAGCGCGGGGAAGTGTCGCCGGAGATATTAATGGCGGACTGGGGACAACGCTGGCATTTGCTCGACCTCAGCATGAAGCCCTGGCCCTGCTGCCGCTGTACCCATACCACCATCCAGCTGGCGCTGGCGTTGCGCGCCGAGGGCATCAGGCCTTGTGATATCGACGGCGGCGTGATTGAACTGGGCCGGGTTAATCACCAGATCGTCGGCGCGCCGTTCGAGCGGTTGCATCCGACGCCGACGGTACATGCGCAGTTTAACGCCGCCTATGCGTTCGCGGCGGCATTGACCGACGGCGCGGTCGGCATCGACAGTTTCGCCCCCGAACAGGTGCGGCGCGACGCCACCGCCTGGGCCAGCCGTCTGCGCTGCGTGGTGGCGGCGGATTTTGCCCCCACCGCGGTGCCGCCCGCCCGCATCCGCCTGCGCCTGGCCGATGGCGCAATACGGGACATCGCCAGCCTGACCATGAAGGGCGCGCCGGACGATCCGTTAAGCGAGCGGGAGGTGCTGGAAAAGTTTCGCGCCAACCTGCGCTACGGCTGGCAGACCCCCGCTGGGCGCGTCGGCGTGCTGGAAAAGGTGCTGCTGTCCCTTGAACAGCAGGAAAGCATGACGCTGGTGATAAGCCTGTTCATCGCCTGCCAGGACGCCGGAGGCGCGCGATGATCCCTTCGCCAAGCCTTATCGGCCAGCCGCTGTCGGCGCTGGACACACCCGCTCTGGTGGTGGATATGGCCATCATGGCGCGCAATCTGGCGCGTATCGCCGACACCTGCCGCGCCGCCGGCGTGCAGTGGCGGCCGCACTGTAAAACCCATAAATCGCCGGATATCGCCCGTTTGCAACTGGCCAACGGCGCCTGCGGCATCACCTGCGCCAAGCTTGCCGAAGCGGAGGTGATGGCTGCCGCCGGCATCACCGATATCCTTATTGCCAACCAGATTGTCGGCCCACTGAAAACGGCGCGCCTGATGGCGCTGCGCCGTAGCGGCGCCGTGGTCGCCGTGGCGGTGGACGGCGCCGACAATGTGCTTGAGCTGGCGCGGGCCGCCGACCTGGCCGGCGTCAGCCTTGAGGTGATGATCGAGGTGGATACCGGCACCCGCCGCGCCGGGGTGGCGCCCGGACAACCGGTGCTGG
The DNA here is from genome assembly GCF_036398755.1 of Acerihabitans sp. Taxonomy (NCBI): domain Bacteria; kingdom Pseudomonadati; phylum Pseudomonadota; class Gammaproteobacteria; order Enterobacterales; family Pectobacteriaceae; genus Acerihabitans; species Acerihabitans sp. The sequence goes on from NZ_DASWOM010000017.1 coordinate 67,560, forward strand.
CCCTGGCCCGCGTTATCGCCGGCCACCCGTCGCTGCGCCTGCGCGGCATGATGACCTGGGAAGGGCATACCACCCGTATCGCCGATGCGCGGGAAAAACAGGCCGCCATCGCGGCGTCCGTCGGCCTGCTGACCGACAGCGCCGAACTGTGCCGCCGGCACGGCATCGCCATCGCGGTGGTGAGCTGTGGCGGCACCGGCACCTACCAGAGCGCGGCGGCGCTGCCCGGCGTCACCGAAATTCAGGCCGGCGGCGGTATTTTCGGCGATGTGCATTATCGCGAACTCTACCATGTGCCGCTGGAGTACGGGCTGACGCTGCTCACCACCGTAACCAGCCGGCCGACCCCCACGCGCATTATCTGCGATGCCGGGAAAAAGGCGTTGAGCAGCGACGCCGGCATGCCGATCCCGCTGGCATTGCCGCCGGTGGACAGCGTGGGGTTTTCCGCCGAACACGGCAAGGTCGAGCTGAAGGAACCCTGCCCGTTGCCCAGGGTGGGCGACCGCCTGCGCTGGGTGGTGGGGTATGGCGATACCACCGTGCATCTGCACGACCGGATCTATGGCGCGCGTGACGGCGTGATAGCCGCCGAATGGCCGATCCCGATACAGTCGCGTTTGCGCTGATGCGCGGCGATGTTCATTTTAAGATTAAAGAGAGCGTTATGACCCAGTCAACTTATCGTTTAGGGGTGGATATCGGCGGCACCTTCACCGACGTGGTGCTGATCGCCGACGATGGCACCATATTCAGCAAAAAAGTCTTGTCCACGCCGCGCGACTATAGCCAGGCCATCGAAGACGGCGTCGCGGCGCTGCTGTCGTCGCTCAATATCAAGGGCGGGGATATACGCGAGTTCGTCCACGCCACCACTGTCGCCACCAATACCATTATAGAGCGCAAGGGCGCCCGGGTCGGTCTGGTGACCACCAAAGGATTTCGCGATGTGCTGGAAATCGGGCGCTTTCGCACCCCCCGCCTCTATGACATCGACTATAAAAAACCAGCGCCTCTGGTGCCGCGCCAGCTGCGCTGCGAAGTGACGGAGCGGATTGACGCGCGCGGAAAGGTGGTAACCCCGCTGGAAACCGCGGACCTGGACGCGGCGGTGGCGATCTTTCGCCGGGAAGGCGTGGAGGCGGCGGCGGTGACGCTGGTCAACTCCTATGTCAATCCCGATCACGAGCGGGCGGCCGCGGCCTATATCGCCGCCAGGCTGCCCGACATTACCGTCACCGCCTCGGTGGATCTGCTGCCGCAGCTGGGCGAGTATGAACGCACCAGCACCACCGTGGTCAATGCCTATATCCGCCCGGTGGTCGGGCGCTACGTCGAGGCGCTGAAAACCCGGCTTGCCCGGCTGGGCATCGAGGCGCCGCTGATGATTATGCAGTCCAGCGGCGGCATTTCCCCCGGCGATGTGGTGGCGCGCCAGCCTATCGATATTATCGAAAGCGGCCCGGCGGCCGGCGTGCTGGGCAGCGCTCGCCTGGGCCGGCATATCGGCGAGGGCGATATGATTGTGTTCGATATGGGCGGCACCACCGCCAAGGCGACGATCATCGAAGACTTCGCCTACGCGCTGTGTCCGGAAACCGAGGTGGGCGGCGGGGCCGCGCTCGGCACCCGCATGATTAAAGGCGCGGGCTATCCGGTGCAGGTGCCCACCATCGACATCGCGGAAGTCGGCGCCGGCGGCGGCAGCATCGCCGCCAGCGACAGCGCCGGCGGCCTGCAGGTGGGGCCGCGCAGCGCGGGCGCCGAGCCGGGACCGGTTGCCTACGGCCGCGGCGGCACCCAGGCGACGGTGACCGACGCCAATTTGCTGCTGGGCTATCTTAACCCGCGGGCGCTGGTCAGCGGCGAACTGGCGCTGGACAGCGAAGGCGCGCGCGCGGTGATTGCCGCGCTCGGCGGGCAAATCGGTCTCTCGGCCACCGAAACCGCCGCCGGTATCCACACCATTGCCGATGCCGCCATGCTGCGCGCGCTGCGCGGCGTCTCATCGGAAAAGGGACGCGATCCCTCGCAATACGCCATGCTGGCCATCGGCGGCAATGGCCCGGTGCACGCCTGCTCGCTGGCGGAAGCCTCGGGGATGACGCGTATCATTATCCCGCCGGTCGCCGGGCTGTTCAGCGCGCTGGGCATGCTGTTCGCCGACGTGGAGCATCAACTGGTGACGGCGTTTTATCACCGGCTGGATGACGTGGACCCGGCGGGCATGGCGGCGGCGTTCGACCCGCTGCAAAGCCGGGGCCTCGGCATGCTTGAGCATGAAGGCTATAGCCTGCCGGCGCGGCAGATGCTGACCCGTTTCGCCGATTTGCGTTATCTCGGCCAGACTTCGCCGCTGACCATTGAAATCCCCACCGGCGCGGTGGATCTGGCGGCGCTGGCGGCGGCGTTCCATCGCGAACACCAGCATGTCTTCGGTTATGCGTCGCCCCATGAGGCGCTGCAATTCGTGGCGCTCAAGCTGGTATGCCGCGGCGTGCCCGACCGGCAGCGCATGCCCGATCGCGTGCGGCGCCATGGCGAAAAAAAGGTCGAAACCCATTCGCGCCAGGCGTTTTTCGACGCCGCCGGCTGGCTGGACACCCCGGTTATCGCCCGGGATGCGTTGACCTCCACCCCGACGGCCGGTCCGCTTATCGTCGAGGAATATGACACCACCATCGTGGTGCGTCCCGGCTGGCAGGCGGCGCGCGACGACTGGAACAACGTTCTGTTAACTACCGTACAGGCATAATATGACCCAGATAATCATCGATCCGATTAAACGCGAATTATTGAAAAACGCCCTGGTCACCACGGCGGATAATACGCTGGTGCGCATGATCCGTACCGCCCGTACCTCCAATGTCAAGAACAGCATGGACTTCTCCGCCGCCATTTGCGACGGGCGGGGCAGGCTGGTGGCGCAGGGCCTGGCGGTGCCGGTGCATCTGGGCGTGGTGATGCCGGCCCTTGACGCCTGCATGGCGCATTTTGGCGAGGACATCCAGCCCGGGGACGTGCTGGCCAGCAACGATCCCTATTCGGGCTGTAGCCACCTCAATGATATTTTCACCTTCCGGCCGGTGTTTATCGCCGGCCGTCGCGTCGCTTTCGTCAGCCTGATCCTGCATCACAGCGATCTGGGCGGGCGGGTGCCGGGCGGCAATGCCGCCGACAGCATGGAAATCTTCGAGGAGGGGCTGCGTATCCCGCCGGTCAAGCTGGTGCGCGGCGGGCGGGCGGATGCCGACCTGATGCGCATCATCGAATATAACACCCGGGTGCCGGAAAGGGTGATGGGCGATGTGCGCGCGCAGCTGGCGGCGCTCGAACAGGCGGCAAACGAAGTGGAAAAAATGGCCGGCCAGTGGGGCGCGGATCAGTTTGACGCCTACCTGGACTCGCTTATCGACTACGCCGAGAAACTGACGCGCGACAGCCTGGCGCAGTTGCCGGACGGCGAGGTGGAGTTCGAGGAGTGGAATGACGACGACGGCGCCGGCCATGGTCCGGTGCGCATTCATCTGAAGCTTAAAAAACACGGCGGCCGCATTATCGCCGACTTCAGCGAGACCGACGACGATCTGGGCGGCGCCGTGCACTGCAACCGCGCCTTTACCGTATCCTGCGCCTACGCCGCCATCCGTACGGTGCTGGCGGAGGCCATCCCCAATAACGCCGGCCTGTACCGCGCCATTGACGTTATCACCCGTCCCGGCACGTTTGTCGACGTGCTGTTCCCCGCGGCGGTCGGCTCGCGCGGCCAGGTGGGCTTCCGCCTGCGTTCCATCGTGCTCGGCGCGCTGGCGAAGCTCATCCCGGACCGGTTGCCCGCCTGCGCCGGCGGTTCGGAATTCGCCATCGCCGCCTCCGGCAACGATGGCGACGGCCGGCGCTTCCTGCACCTCGAGTTCCACAACAATACCGGCCTGGGCGGCGGGCCGCGCAGCGACGGTCAGGATGCCGGACCCTATTGCATCGGTAATCTGGCCAATGTGCCGGTGGAACTTATCGAGGCGGAAAATCCGCTGCGCATCGAGGAGTACGGCTTTCTGCCGGATACCGGCGGCGTGGGCCAATACCGCGGCGCGCTGGGCATGGTGCGCCAGTACCGGTTCCTGGTGGATAACGTCAATGTGCAGATCCGCGCCGACCGTTTCACCTCGCGGCCCTGGGGCTTGCTGGGCGGCGGTCCTGGCGGGGGCGCGCGCAATGTGCTGAATCCCGGGCAGTCCGATGAGCGGGATTTACCGTCGAAATTTATTCGCGTGTTCAACGCCGGCGAGGTGCTGCGCGCTGAAATGGCCGGCGCCGGCGGGTATGGCGAGGCGCGATTGCGCGACCCGGCGTCGCTTGAGCGGGATCTCCTGGAGGAGAAAATCACCGCCGCCCATGCCCAAGCGGCCTACAGCGCGCGCTAAGCCCTGGCCGGGCGGTTGATAAACGCCTGTTCCCGCCGTCGTCACCAGCCGATGGCCGGGATCAGGCTTTTTTTTGCGCCAGGGTCGCCGCTCGCGATAGCAGGCAGTTTATGACGATATACACCAGCGCCATCATGGTATACACCGGCAGGGAATAGCTATTGCCGAGATACTCCACCGCGGTGCGGGCATTACGCAGGAACTCGGTATAGCCGATGATAAATCCCAGCGAGGTTTCCTTTAGCAGCACCACCATCTGGCTTATCAATGCCGGCAGCATGGCGCGCACCGCCTGCGGCAGCTGAATGGCGGTGAATATTTCATGTCTTCTCAGGCCGATGGCGGCCCCGGCCTCGGCCTGGCCCGGCGGCAACGCCTGAATGCCGGCGCTGACGATTACGGCTATCACCGCGCTGTTGTACAGCACCAGGCCCGCCACCAGCGACCAAAAGGTCGACACCGACGCGCCCACCACCGGCGCGGCGAAATAGACAAAATAAATCAACAGCAGCAGCGGCAGGCAGCGGAAAATCTCGACCCACGCCCGCAGGACAACACGGCCGGCGGCGTTCTCAAGCAACAGCTGCGCGGCGGCGATAATAATGCCGGCCAGCAGGGACAGCGCGCCGGCGGTCATGGCCACCTGAAAGGTCGCCGTTAAGCCTTGCGCCAGCAATGTCTGCAAATCGGTATTCAGCAGCACCGCCCACACCTCGGCCGACAGCATGCCGGCGTGGCTGAACCGCCGCAGCGCAAACCACGCCGCGCCGGCGCACAGCAGGATAAACAGGGCGCCGATCGCCCGGGCGTTGCGGCGAGCCAGCGGTCCGGGCGCATCGAAAACACTGGGTTTCATCGCGCGCTCCCCATGCGCCGTTCAACGGCGGCGGCGATCAATGCCAGCGGCAGCGTCACCGCCAGATACAGCAAACAGGTGATCATCAAGATGGCAAACACCGCGTCGCCCTCGCGCAAAATCAGCAGTTCCATGACCGACACGCTTTCCGCCACCCCGAAAGCGGAAGCGATGGCGGTGCTTTTCACCAGGGCGAGGGTCACGTTGATCAGCGGCGCAAAAGCATGGCGCAGCGCCTGCGGCAGGATGATAAAACGCAGGATGGCCGTAAACGACAGACCGATGGCCCTGGCCGCCTCGATTTGTCCGGGCGGCACCATATTGACGCCCGATCGCAGCGCTTCACCATAAAAAGCGGTGTAATACACCGCCAGCGCGATGACCGAGAAGGCGAAATAGGAAAACGACAATCCCAGCGTCGGCAGGATAAAAGCGGAAAAGAAAAATATCACCGTCAGCGGCGTATTGCGGAAGATATCGACATACAGCGTCCCCACGGCCCGCAACGGGCCCACCGGCGACAGCCGCATTATCGCAAGCCCGATGCCCAGGGGAAAGGCGAACGCCAGCGCCGCCCCGGTCAGCGACAGCATCATAAGCACGCCGTGGAGCAACACGCCATAATTCCTAAGCACTATATCCATATCGGCAAGGCTCCCGCGTCAGGCGCCGGAGGCCGGAGGGCAGGGATCCAGCGGCGGCAGTTTGCCGTCGCCGCCCAGCCACGCTTTAACCTGCCGGTTGTAGATGGCGGCGTAGCTGCCGTCCGCATCGGCTTTACGCAGCACGTCGAGCACAAAATTGCACAGGTCGACCGCATTGCGGTTCATGCCCACGCCGATAGGCTCGTCGAGAAAGGGTTTGCCGACCATTTCCACGCCGTGCGGATCCGCTTTTACCAGCCCGGCCAGCACGTGGTTCGGGCTGACAATGGCGTCCACCGAACCGTTTTTAAGCGCTTCGTTGCATTTGGACACCACGTCGAACGGCACCAGTATCGCCTTAGGGTAATGGGTCAGCATAAAATTCTGGCCGGTGGAACCGCTCAGCACGCAGGTTTTTTTATCGTCCAGATTCTGTGGCCCCGCCAGATGTTGCGGGTTGCCTTTTTTGACCATCAACACCTGCCCGCCCACCAGGTAGGGACCGGCCTGGTTAACCACCTTGCGGCGTTTCTCGGTAATGGTATAGGTGGCAATCACCAGATCGACGCGGTCTTGCTGTAAAAACGGTTCGCGGTTCGGCGCCGAGGTCTCGACCCAGGTAATCTTATCGGCCGGAAAACCCAGTTTGGCGGCGATAAGTTTCGCCAGGTCGATATCAAAACCTTCCGGCTGCCCGGACAGGTTGCGCATGCCGAACAAGGGCTGATCGTATTTAACGCCGATGCGCAGCGTGGCAGCCTTCGATAACCGATCCATGGTGGAACCGGGCGCGAACGCGGGCGCTTCGGCCGCGCGGCCGGCGCTGCAAACGGTCAGCAGCAGGGCGATACACAGGGAAAACAGGCGAACAGTCATGTGGTTTCAACCTTAGGAGTGAGGAAGGACTTTGGAGAGAAAATCCCTCGCCCGCTGGCTTTTGGGCGAGGAAAAGAAATTATCGGGACTGTCCTGTTCGACGATACGGCCCCGATCCATAAAAATCACCCGGTGCGCCGCCTGTCTGGCAAAACCCATTTCATGCGTCACCACCAGCATGGTAATGCCCGATTTAGCCAAATCACGCATCACGTCCAGCACTTCGCTGACCATTTCCGGATCCAGCGCCGAGGTGGGTTCGTCGAACAGTATGATTTCCGGCTGCATGGCCAATGCCCGGGCGATGGCCACCCGTTGCTGCTGGCCACCCGACAGCGCGGCGGGGTATTTATCGGCCTGTTCCGCCACCCCGACCCCGGCCAGTAGGCTCAGCGCCCGCTGCCGCGCCAGTTTCGGCGCGATGCCCTTGACCCTGACCGGTCCCAGGGTGACGTTTTCCAGAATGGTTTTATGGGAAAAGAGATTAAATGACTGGAACACCATGCCGACCCGGCCGCGCAGTGCCGCCAGGGGGCGGCCTTCCTGCGGCAGCGGCGCGCCGTCGATAAGGACGCGGCCGCCGTCGAGGGTTTCAAGCCGATTGATAACCCGGCACAGGGTGGATTTCCCCGAGCCTGACGGCCCTATCACCACCACCACTTCACCCCTGGCGATGGTCAGGTCAATATTATCCAGGGCGCGGAACGTGCCGAAATACTTTACCGCGCCTTCAATCCGGACAATTTCAGTATTTGGCATTATCGCCTCACAGGATGATGACAGAGCAACAAAGCGGATGTTATGTTGAGTGCTATCTATACTACATGACTAGTCAATATTAAATATCTAAGCGTCTGGTATATGAAAACGTTATGGTTAAATAGCTGAAGGATGTGCTGGCAGGGAGGATGCGGTTTTATTTGACTAGTCATGTTGCCCCGGCCGAGCCAACGCCGGCCGGGCCGCTGAACCAGTTCACTCCCGCTGTATCCTGTGAGACAATGCGCCCGGGTCAAAGGGGAAACGCTGTGGTATTAACTGGGATTAATCAACAAGTTAAATAAAAATGACTAAAAAAAACACACCGCTGTACCAGCAGATCCATCAGCATGTCCTGGCGGGTATCGCCGCCGGCCGCTATCCGCCGGGCGGCAGGCTCCCCTCGGAGTCAGTGCTGGCCCGCGAGTTCGCCACCACGCGATCCACCGTGGTACGCGCTTTGCAGCAGCTGGATTTCGAAGGGGTCATCAGCCGCGAAAAGGGCCGGGGCACCTTTGTCAAAACCCCAAGCCTGGCGACCACCCTGGATATGACGCGCATCCGTTCCTTTGAGGACGAAATCGCCGAAAAGGGCGCCACGATCGAATATCGCCTGCTGGCCTTTAACCGCCTTAAAGCGCCGGTGAAAGTCGCGGCGGCGCTGGAGATTGCCGAACAGGGCGAAATCTATCACCTGGTGCGTTTACGCCTGGTCAACGGCGCCCCGGCAGTGCTGGAGAATCGCTATATTCCACTGGAGATCGGCTCCCGGCTGACCATCGACGCCTTAACCCATCATGCCATGTATTCAATACTGGAAAACCAGATCGGCCTGCCGGTAACCGATGTGGACGGCCTGATCCGGGTCATGGGCGCCGGCAAGGAAATCGCCGGCCATTTGCAGATCAAGGCGGGCACGCCGGTGCTGGTACGGGATTATCTGCTCAGCGGAGAAAACCGCCGGCCGCTGATCTGCGGCGAGGCGTATTTCCGCGAACAGTACCCGATTCGCTACCATATCAAAGCGGTTAAACCGGCGTGATCCCCCGGATCACCGCCAGTCATAAAAGCGCGAGGCGTGCTCCGGCGAGATATAACCGCTCTCCACATCGGCCTTGACCCGCTCGGGATCGCGCCTGGCGGCATCGCCGTAGCCGCCGCCGCCGGCGGACAGGCAAACGATGCGGTCCCCTCGGCTGATCACCACGCCGCTTTCGCGCCCGTTAAGCCGCTGTGTCGCCGTGCCGGCGCGCAAAATATAATATTCATGTCCCTGCGCCTCCCGGCCGGACATCAAACCGTAGGGCAACACGTCGGTGCCCGCGCCCGCTACGTTGAGCACCCCCGGCTCGGCGCCCGTATAGCGGATGGCGATTTTGCCGCCCAACCCGCCGCGCTGTTCGCCGGCGCCGCAGGAGTCCTGGCGCAGGCTGTATTCCTCAATCACCAGCGGATAGGTGGCCTCGGTACGCTCGATGCCCGGCGACGGCGTGCCGCCGGGGTTATGGATGCCGCCCAGGTTCGGCCAGCCGTCGAATTGTGCGTTGGCGCCGGCGCCGCCGCGATTGAAAAAGGAGTGCCAGATAAACGAACCGCCGTCCTGGCCGCGGCTGGCGATGGCAAAACGAAAGCGGCGGGCGAACCCGGCCATGACATTGCCGGGCAGCGACGCCGCCATTGCCTGTAGCACCGCCTCGATAATCGCGCTGGCGGTCAGGGATGTGCAGGCCGCGACCGGGGCCGGCTCGACGGGATCCACCAGACTGCCTTTACGCGTGCGCAATTCAATGGCCCTGGCGCTGCCGTCGTTCAACTGCTGTTCATCGTCGCATAAGTATAAAAACGCCACGTTCACCGCCGCGCGGGTATTGGCCAGCGGACTGTTTAAAAAGTTATCGACCTGATCGGGGCAGCCGGTGAGGTCGACCACCGCGCGGCCATCGCGGATTTCCACGCTCACCGGCACCGGGATCCAGCGGGCGTGATCCTCGCCCTCCAGATAACTCATGCCGGTGAAAACCCCCGGCCGACAGCGTTTAAGCAGCAGGCGCAACCCCAGCTCGCCGGCGTCGAGAATACCGCTCACGCATCGGTTTATCTCATCGGCCCCATAGCGCGCCAGCAAGGTCGAAACCCGCCGCGCGCCGATATTGACCGCCGCGATCTGCGCCAGGATATCCCCTTTCAAATCGCCGGGTTTGCGCGAGTTCAGGGCGATAAAATCCAGTATATCGGTGTGCACCGCGTCCTCCCTTGCCAGACGCACCGGCGGGATGCGCAGGCCTTCATGCCATATTTCCCGCGCCGACGCGCTGTAGCCGCCGGCGGAAATGCCGCCGATATCGCCCTGGTGCGCGCGGATGGATACCCACAGCCGCAGCCGGCCCTCGGCGAACACCGGCTTGGACATGGTGATATCGGGCAAATGGCTGCCGCCGGAGTAGGGGTCGTTGGCGATAAAGATATCGCCGGGGCGCAGATCGTCGCCGAAGCGCTGCATCATGGCTTTCAATGCCCAGGACATGGCGCCCATATGGATCGGCACGCGTTCCGCCTGCGCCACGGTATTGCCTGAATGGTCGGCGATCACCGTCGAAAAGTCCTGGTTCTGGTTGAGGATCGGCGAGAAACAGGTGTGGGTCATGGTTTCCGCCATTTCCTCGGCAATGGCCTGGAGTTTATGGCGCACCACGGAAAGCGTCAGCGGGTTAATCTCTGTTTGCCGGTTCATGCATATTCTCCGCGGGTAATGTGAAGACAGCCAATCTCGTCAACCCGGGCGTAATCGCCCGGGTGCAACAACACGGTGGTGGAGGCCGAGTCTATCAACGCCGGGCCCCGCAGGCGGGCGCCGGCGCCAAGCGCGTCGAACCAGTAAACCGGGCAGGAGAGAAAACCGTTGAGGTAAACGCGGCGTGCGGCCCGCGGCGCCGGGACGCCGGCCTGATCCGCAACCCGGGGCGGGGCGACCCTGGGCAGCACCCCGTAGGCGGCAATGCGAACCTGATCGATAATCGCCGGTTCGCTTTCGTGGATATGATGGTACAGGCCCATATAGGCCGCCTCAAATGCCTGTTGTAAACGCGCGTCCAGCTCGCCGGCCGGCCATAACGCATCCATGGCCACCGGAATGCTGTGAATCTGGCGTTCATAGCGGCAATCGGCTTCCAGACGCAGCGTCATGTGCTCCGGGCTGAACCCTTGACGGGATAAGCCGCGCCGCGCCTCTTCGGTCATCTGCGCGCACAGTTCGCCCAGGGCGTTGGCGGCCATGCCGCCGACCGGCCCGCCGACCGCGCGCTGGATATCATGGCGCACGTCGGCGGCCAGGAAACCGAGCGCCGACAGCACCGAGGCCTGGCGTGGGATGATAGCCTCGGGAATTTCCAGCTCGCTGGCCACGGCGCTGGCGTGGACGCCGCCGGCGCCGCCAAAGGACAACAGCGCGAAATCCCGCGGATCGGCGCCGCGCCGCACGGTGGCCAGCCTGATGCCCTCGGTAATTTTTGAACTGGCCAGGTTATGGACGGCGAGCGCCGCGTCTTCAACCGACAGGCCGAGCGGCGCGGCGATATGGTCTGTAATGGCCGTGACGGCGGCCGGTAGCGAGAGCCGAAGCCTGCCGCCCAGAAAGGTATCGGCGCTGATAAAACCGAGCACCAGATTGGCGTCGGCCAGCGTCGGGCGCGTGCCGCCTTTCATAAAACAGGCGGGCCCGGGCGCGGCGCCGGCGCTGCGCGGGCCAAGGGTCAGGATGCCGCCGCCGTCGATCGCGGCGATGCTGCCGCCGCCGACGGCCAGGGGGTTGATATCAATGGCGGGCACGGCGATTTTCATATCGGCCAAGTGCTTGGCCTGGATTTCCACCGGCCGTTGTTCTTCAATCACGCAAATATCGGTGCTGGTGCCGCCGGTGTCATAGGCCACCAGGCGCGGGAAACGGTAATGTCCGGCAAACAGCGCGCCGGCCATCGCGCCGCCGGCGGGCCCGCTGGTCACCGCGCCCACCGAGCGTTTCCCGGCTTCGTCCGCCGGCAATACGCCGCCGTTGGATTGCATGATCAATAGCGGCGCGCGAATGCCGTTGCGCGATAGATTGCCGGCCAGCCGCGTCAGGTAGCCGTCCAGTCCCGGACCGACATACGCGTTGACCACCGCCGTCGACAGCCGATCGTATTCGCCTTCGCGCGATAACACTTCGTGCGACAGCGACACGAACGGCGACCAACCGCTGGCCGCAATCAGCTCACGCACCCTGATTTCATGCCGCGGATTACGGTGGGCGTGCAGGAAGCACACCACCACCGCCTCGACCCGCCGTTCGCGCAGGCTATTGATCGCCTCTAGCGTCCCGGCGTCGTCGAGCGGCGTTTCGACGCCGCCATCCTTATCCATGCGCTCCATCACTTCCAGACGCAGATTCCGCTCAATCAGCGGTGCGGGAAATTGATCGCGCAGGCGGTAACGATGGTCTTTGGTGCCTTCGCGCAATTCCAGCAGATCGCGAAAGCCGGCGGTGGTGATCAAGCCTGTCCGGGCGCCGTTGCGCTGTACCAGGATATTGGTGGCCACCGTGGTGCCGTGGATAAACACCGTCGTACCCGCCAGCATTTCCGCCAGGCTTTGGTTGAGTTCCCTCGCCAGCAGCGCCAGCCCATCAAGCACGCCCTGGGCGGGATCGGCCGGCACCGAGGGCGTCTTGACAAAACGCAGTCCCGCCGCCGGGTCCAGCGTGACGACATCGGTAAACGTGCCCCCTACATCAACCCCAATTCGCATTTCAACCTCATCCGGATAACAGTTATCGTCAAAGGGCAATATACATGACTAGTCATGTGTGTCAAACACAGCATGGCGAATGCGCCGGTAGAAACCTCATGTGGCGGCTTTAATTCCTATTTATGATCATTAATGACTAGTCATAATAAAATGACACGACCGGAAAATGATTTCCCTGGACGGAGTAACGGGTTGCCGGCCGATGACGGTTGGCCTCCCCGCGATGCCGGCGCTGAAAAATGCCGCCGCGGGCGACAGACGCGGCTTCATTCGCGGATATGTACCCTGAACGCCGCCCCGGTTGGCGGTGAAAAACGTTGGTTTGCCGGGCGGCGCTGGATTATGCTGTGGTTTTCGCGCCCGCCAAGGAGAAGTTATGACCCCAAGCCTGATGATCGCCAATCGGCAAACCTGGTTTGGCGCCGGCAGCATCAGCCAGCTTATTCCCCTGCTGGAAGCCGACCCGCGGCCGACGCTGCTGTTCAGCTGCCGCTCGTTCCTTGGCGGGCCGATATACGCCGCGCTGGCGAGCCGGCTGGCGCCTCTGCTGGCCGGCATCGAGATTGTCGCCCATGAGGCGTCGCCGCAGGATATCGACCAATGGGTGGCGCGCTGGCGCGGCAAAACGCGGCGCGTGGTGGCCATCGGCGGCGGCAGCGTGCTGGATGCCGCCAAGGCGTTTGCCGCCCTGGTGGAGCATCCGTTGCCGACGCTGCGCTATATGGAAAAGGTGGGCGATAGCCGGCTGAGCGGCGCAACCCTTGCGCTTATCGCCATTCCCACCACCGCCGGCACCGGCAGTGAAGCGACGCAGAACGCGGTAATTACCGATAGCCAAATCAATAAGGTCAAGGCGTCGCTGCGCCACAATAACCTGGTGCCGCAGATAGCCATCCTAGATCCCCGGCTGCTGGCCGGCGCGCCGGATCCGGTGCTGGCCTGCTGCGCCATCGATGCCTTCACCCACCTGTTCGAGTCCTACTTATCCAAAACGGCGAGCGGCCTGTCGCGCGAAATGTCGCTGACCGGCATGCGTCTTTTCCTCCAGGCCTGGCCGGCGCTAAACGGCGGCGAAGACGCGCGCGAGGCTATCATGCAGGCGTCCTATCTGGGCGGCCTGACGCTGAGCATGGCGGGGCTGGGCGTCATCCACGGCATTGCGGGCGAAGTCGGCGCCCTGCGCGACTACCATCATGGCCAGGTCTGCGGCCGGCTGCTGCTGCCGTTCCTGGAACTGCTGGCAAACAGCGATCAGCCCGAGCAACGGGCGCGGATGGCGGCGTTGGCCGTCCGGCTGTTTCCAGAAAGCCAGGACAGCCCGGAACAGTATTTATCGGCCTATATCACCCGCAACGCCATTGCGCCCTTCTGGCGGGATGATCTGACGCTCAGCGGGGCAGAGCTGGCGGTGTGCCTGGAAAAATCCAACAGCAAAAATTCGCTGCTTGACTATGCGCCGGCACAGCGCCGGGCGATGATTGGCGCGGCGTTTCGCATCGAATGTCAATAACGACGAATGGCGTTTTATCCTGGCCGCCATCGTGACGGCGATAAATGCCCGTAACGGATCGCGCCGCAACGGGTCCGGCGTCACGCCGATGTGATGCTTACCGGCACCCCCGGCGCCTGTAGGAAGCGGTTATGGATTTTCTCCTTTACCTCGTTATCGTCTTGTTGTTGACCGCCGCCGTGGTGCTGGTCCACGCGTTCGGCAACCTGGAATATGTGGCCAATGCAAAGCAACTGTTCAAGGCATGGTCGGTCTGGCTGGCCTCGATCGGCTCGATCCTTACCGCATGGGTGGCGTCCTTCCCCGACGCGGCGCTGAACGCGTGGAATGTGCCGCCCGTTGAGGTAAAGTCGCTTATCCCGGAACATTACCTGGGCATACTGGGTGCCGTGATGGTCGCCCTGGGCGTGGTGTCACAGCTTGTCCGGCAAAAGCACCTGGCTGGACAAAATCAGACCCTGGAGGACTGATCATGAAAGCACGGTCCGCCATGTTTGCCGGCGGCCGGCACTCCCTCCTCGCCGGCCTGGCGTTGGCGGTCATCCGCGCTGCGTTTCCCGCCTCAGGAGAGTTCACCCTGGCTCAGGCGCTGATAAAACGCCGATGCGGCGTTTTCCCCCAGTGCCAGCGCGGCGCAGCGCAGGAATTTTTCTTTATTCAGCGACGGCGGCAGCGGATGGTTATAGGACGATCCCAGGGCGCTGTCGATATAGGTGGTCAACCGCCGCCCGTCACGGGTTTCAATGGCCACCTCGGCGCCGCCGATATTGTCGCGCTGGTAGCGCGCAAGCGTAACCCGCTGCATTAACGCGCGCGTATCAGGCCGGGCGAAACGGGTTTCATCGCTAAAATCGTCCAGTTCCAGACGGCCGTTTTCCAGCGCGCGCGCCACGCAATAATGCAGGCTGAACTTGGCGGCCAGCGGAGTGGCCGGCGCAGGCACGTCAATATGCGCAAAGCGGATAGGATGCACCCCCACCACCACGCGGGCAATGCTGTCCGGCGTCAGGCGATGTTCCTGGCGCAGGGATAAGATACCGTCCAACGGCGGCAGAATGGCATAACAGCAGGGAAAGCGCTTTTGCTTGATGCCTTTCTCGCGATCGAGCAGTACCGGCTCGCCATCCCAGGGATTCACCAGGGATGACACGTCATAATGATCCGCACCGTCGTTGAAAACGTTAAGGTAGCCGTGGTGATGCTCGAACGCCAGGTCGCCGGCGCTGAAATCCTGCTGCGCCAGCTTGACGGCCAGCAGCGCATTGCGATTGGCGTGGCCCACGCCCAGCGGTTTGGTCTCGCTGCCGAAATTGGCTTTGATGCCGCAGGCCAGCGCGGTGGCGATCGACAGCGCGCCGGCGGTTTGCGTCTCGCCAAGATTTAGCAGCGCCGCGCAGGCCGCCACGGCGGCGAACAGGCCGATGGAAGTGGTGGGATGCCAGCCGTGTGTGTATTGATAACGGCCGACCGCGTCGCCCAGACGCGACGCGGCCTCAAATCCGGTAATATAGGCTTTTACCACCGCGGCCGCGGGCGCCCGCAGTTCGTCCGCCAGCGCCAGCAGCGCCGGCAGTATGGCGACCGAGGTATGCCCGTGCAGGCGGGAGTTGGAGTCGTCGAAATCCAGCATATGGGCGGCAATGCCGTTCAGCAGGGCGGCGTCGAGGGCATTGAGCCGCAAATCAGTGCCGAAAACCCGGCTAAGGCCGCGGGCGGCGGTGGGTTCGATAACCGCGCGTAATTTACCCGCGCCCGGCTGTCGGCTGCCGGCAAGCGTGACGCCCAGGGTATCGATAATGGCGTAACGCGCCCGCGCAACCGTTTCGTCGGGCAAGTCGCGCCGATGAAACCGATGGATATTGCCGGCGAATTGCAACGCGATGGTCATGATCGTTCCTTATCGGTAAATGGCAGGCTTCTTACCGCCCGGAAAGAAGGGCGGTCAGGGTGGCCAGGGAGCCGGGCTGTTCAAAGCTGGCCGCGGCCTGGAATAACCGCTCGCTGTCCTCACGGCCCAGCGCGGGCACCGTCAGGCGGGAAAATTTTTCATGTAATTCATCAAGCGTCAGGGGATTGAGGGCATGGCCGCGCACGATGGCGGTTTCGCCGCGCAGATGCTGGCCGTTTTTAAACCAAATATCGATTATCGACGCATGGGGCGCCTGTCCTTCCACGGCCTGCGCCTCCACGTTTGCCAGCAGTGCCCTGGCCCGGGGATCCTGGGTATGGTCGGTGGTAAAATCCTGTTCTCCGAGCGCGTAGCCGCACAGTGCCAGGGCGACGCAGTGCTGAACGCTGAATTTGGTCTCCAGGGGGGTGCGGGGGTGGGGATTGCCGGCATTGATCATGCACATGGGATGCACCCGGGCCTGAACCCGGGCAATCTCGCGGCCGTCGAGCCGGGTAAAAAGCGCGCGCGCGGTTTCAATGGAGGCATGGGTGCCGCGGCAACTGGCGTAAAGCTTGTAGCCGTTGGACGCCAGCTCCCAGGTTTCGCCCAGATCCAACGGCGGCACCTCGACCTCTCCGGTCTGGATAAAGGATTTCAGCCAGCCCGCGGGCTCGTAAAAATGATGAGCGGCAATAAATCCCGACTGCGCCAGCTCCGCCGCCATAATGCCGTCCATTGCCGCTTTGCCGGCGTGGAAGGGCTTGCCGTGGGTGCCGGAGGACTTCATCAGCCCGCCCATCATCGTCGCCGCCGCGCCCAGGGCGTTTGCCGAGGCGGTATCCTCAAGGCCGAGCAGGGACGCGGCCACGGCGGCGGCGCCCACCCGGCCGACGATAGCGGTCGGGTGAAACCCCCGGCGCTGCAAATTCCTGCCGACCCCACCGGGACCGCCGCCGCCCAGTTTGGCCATGATTTCATACCCCGTGATGAAGGCGGCCAATACCTGCCGTTCCGTGACGTCCCGCGCCTGGGCCAGCGCCAGCGCCGTGGACCAGCAGGGGCCGCTGGGGTGGCCGGCGCCGGCGGGATGGGTATCGTCGAAATCCGCCGCATGGGCCATGGTGCCGTTGACCAGCGCCGCCAGCGCAGGCGCGGTCCGCTCGCCAAGAATGATTTGCGCCCGGCCCCTGGCCTGCCATTGCAGCGCCACCTGCCTGACCGCCTTGACGGCCGGGTCATGGACCGCGCCGATAGCGACGCCCAGATAATCAATCAGGGCGCGTTTCGCCTCTTGCAGTACCTCATCGGGAAACGTTTGGTCGCGCGCTTGCTGAATAAAGCGAATTAATTGTCCGGCGCGCGGATGGGCGTCAGATAAAGGGGGTGTCGCGGGCATTTCTTTTCCTTAATCAGTCATAACCAAAAGGCAATACGCACCCGCAATTTACATTACCGTTGCGGAAAAGTGCCCATCGGGATAGCGTGAGGATTATAAAATATCATGATGTTAGGCGTTATTAATATGATTTATATTTATGATATTATCGGCTAAGTTAAGCTATATGTTTTCTAAGGGCCGCTATGGGCGGTGAAAAAAAATCATTATCGGCAAGGAATGCGAAGAAAGATACAAACGGTGGTGTAATTAATATGATGATATATAAGTATTTAATAAAAAAAACCCTGTATGCCGGTGCCGTTTTTCCCCCGGGAATTAATCCTGGGCCAAGGGCGATAAATGATTATTTTCTTTTTGCATATTAACTTAGCGATAAAATGCATTTTATTTATCTTACGGCGGATGGTAGGGTCCGCTGGCTGACGGTTTTATTGTGAAATGTGTTTGGCTCAATTTCTGAAAATAATTGTTTAAAAGGGATAGGCAATGAAAACGCTTCGTTTACAGAGGTCCGGTATTCATCGGCATTTATATCTGCCTATAACCATGGTGTTATTTTTTGCCACGCTGGCGCACGGCGCCGATAGCGAGGACTGGCGGCCGCAGCGTCCCGTTCAGGTGCTGGTGGGGGTCGGTCCCGGCGGTTCCATGGACCGTACCGCCAGGATGGTAAGCGACGGCCTGAAGCGCGCCGGACTGGCGCCCGCCGGCGGTGAGGTGGTCAATCGTCCGGGCGGCGGACACGCGCTGGCGCTGAATGCCCTGTTGAATCAGCCCGGCGTTGGGGAAAGCATCCAGGTCGTTAACACCCCCTTTGTCACCAATAAAATACTGGGCCGCAGTCCCATCGACTATAAGGCGTTTACCCCGCTGGCGCTGCTGTTCAGCGAAAATTTCCTGTTTGCCGTACGCAGCGACTCGCCCATTAAGGACGGCAAGGATTTGATTGCCCGGTTGCGGCAAGACCCCGGCAGCGTCTCCTTTTCCGTCTCCAGCGGCGTGGGCACGGTTAACTTCGCCGCCGCGATGGAACTGGCGACCGCGGCCGGCGCCGATATCCACAAAATCAAGGCGGTCAGCTTCAATTCGGCGGCGGAAGGGGTTACCGCCACGCTGGGCGGGCATATTGACGTGGTTATCACAACGCCGTCCAGCATTGTGCCTTTTGTCCAGGCCCAGCGGCTGCGGGTACTGGCATCGGCGAGCGAGGCGCGCCTGGGCGGCGTGCTGGCGGATGTTCCCACCTGGCGGGAGCAGGGGGCGGATGTGGTGGCAAGCGGGTGGCGTATCGTTATCGGCCCACCGGGGCTGACCCCCGCGCAAGTGCGCTTCTGGGACGCGGCGCTGCGGCAAATCACCGCGACCCCGGCCTGGCATGCCGAACTGCAGCAGGAATATATCGATGCGGGTTATGGCGATCATAACGTGGCCGCGCGACTGCTGGACGGTGAGGCCGGACGTCTGACGGCGCTGTACTCGGCGCTCGGCCTGACCGCGCATTAACCGGGAAAAGGGACGGGAGTTGACCACCATGATAAGCCTTATGCTCGCGGCGGCGGCCGCCATTCTCGCCGCCTGCTATTACTGGGGAATACAGCGGATCCCCCTGATGGGCATCGGCGATCCCATCGGCCCGCGTTTTTTTCCCGGTTTGTTATGCATCGCCATGCTGTTTTGCGCGCTGCTGCTATTGCTGGAGGGGTTGAAAAACCCTGCGCCGCGCCATAAGGCCGGCGGATCGCTGAAGCCGGTACTGGCGGCGGTGGCGGTCATCGCCCTGTACTTTATGGCGTTTGAACGCCTGGGCTACCTCCTCGATACCCTGCTGTTTTTAGTGATTACCATGGGCTGGTGCCATCCGAAACGCGGCCACGCGGTGCTGGTGGCGGTGATTTTTTCGCTGGCGAGCTGGTATCTGTTCAAATATGCCCTTGACGTGCAGTTGCCCGCCGGGCGGCTCTTTTCCTGATAGAGGCGGCTATGGATACCTACCTGCAAATTTTGCACGGCTTTAGCGTGGCTTTTCAGCCGGTAAATCTGTTTTATGTGCTGATTGGCTGCTTATTGGGCACCGCCGTCGGCATACTGCCGGGACTGGGGCCGACCGCGGGCATTGCCCTGATGCTGCCGGTCACCTTCGGACTGGAACCCACCGGGGCGCTGATTATGCTCTGCGGTCTTTATTACGGCGCGATGTATGGCGGGTCGACCTCATCGATTCTAATCAATACCCCCGGCGAATCGTCCTCGGTCATGACCGCGCTGGACGGGCACCAAATGGCGCGGCAGGGACGCGGCGGCGCCGCGCTTGCCGTGTCGGCCATCGGATCCTGTATCGCCGGCACCATCGCCGTCGTGCTGCTGAGTTTTTTCGCCGTGCCGTTTTCCGCCTTCGCCCTGCGCATCGGGCCGGCGGAGTTTTCCATGCTGCTGCTGTTTTCCCTGAGCGCCGTGGCGTCACTGAGCGGAAAATCGCTGGCGCGGGGGCTGTTCGCCATGGTGCTGGGGTTGATTATCGCGACCATCGGCATCGACCTGCAAAGCGGCATGCCGCGTTTTACCGGCGCTATCCCGGAATTACAGGAGGGGGTGCCTTTCCTGGTGGCGTCGGTCGGCCTGTTTGCCCTGTCGGAGGTGCTGATAAATTTTGAACGCCATTTAAAAGGCGAAGCGCAAATCCAGCCCATCCGCGGCAGCCTGTGGCTGACCAGGGAGGAATGGCGGCGTTCGCGCATGCCGATCCTGCGCGGCACCCTGCTTGGTTTTGCCAAAGGCATCCTGCCGGGCGGCGGCGCGACCATCGCCACGGTATTGTCCTATAGCCTGGAGCGATCGCTGAGCAAAACGCCTGAGCGGTTCGGCCAGGGGATGATCGAGGGGGTGGCGGGGCCGGAGGCCGCCAATAATGCCGCGGTAGGCGGGCACCTGGTGCCGTTGCTGACGCTTGGCGTGCCGAGCAGCAGTTCCTCGGCGCTGCTGCTGGGCGCGTTCGTGATGTTCGGCATCCAGCCGGGGCCGTTGCTGATGCAAACCCATCCGCAGCTGGTCTGGGGCCTGGTGGACAGCATGTACCTGGGCAACCTGATGTTGCTGTTGCTCAACCTGCCGCTGGTATTTTTATTCGTCAGGCTGCTGTACATCCCGACCGGCATGCTGTTGCCCGGCATTGTTACCGTGGCCAGTATCGGCGTCTATGCCATTAAATCCAGCGTGTTTGACCTTTATCTGATCCTGGGATTCGGCATCCTGGGTTATGTACTGCGCAAGATTGACGTGCCCCTGGCGCCGATGATCCTTGCCCTGGTGCTGGGCAGCAACCTGGAGCAGTCGTTTCGCCAGGCGCTGACCATTTCCGCCGGCGATATGCATGTCTTTATCGCCAGTCCCATCGCCATCGGGTTCCTGATCCTGACGCTATTGTCACTGGGTCTGAGCCTGGTGGTGCCGTTCTGGCGCGCCCGGCGGTCCGCCGCCGGCCGGCAAGTGTGATTCAAGGCGCGGGAAAACAATGAAACTTGATGAAATGAATGCCTTTATGGCGCTGGTGCAGTTGCAGTCGACCCGCGAAACGGCCGAGCTGCTGGGACTGACGCAGCCCGCCATCACCCGCCGGGTTCAGAGCCTGGAGGCGTCCCTGGGCGTCGTGCTGCTCGACCGGCAAACCAAACCGCTGACGCTCACGCCCATCGGCCTGCGCGTGTATCAGCAGTGCCAGCGTATCAGTAATGAAATGGGGGTGTTGCGGCAGTTGGTGGCGCAGGATGAGCCGCCGAGCGGGGTCCTGCGCCTGGGGATGCCGCAGAGCATTACCGACATCGGGGTATTGCCGGCGCTGAAGACCTTGACCCGCCGCTTTCCCCATATCGAGCCGCACCTGAGCGGCAACTGGGGCAACAGCCTATTGCAGGGGATGCAGAAGGGGGCGCTGGATGCGGCTTTGCTGCTGCTGCCCGCCAGCAATGTTTTTCCCCACGGCTGGCAATGCCATGACCTGGGGCCGGTACCGCTGGTGGTCATCGCCGCCGGCGACGATAAACCGGTTCCTGATACGTTGGCGGCCTGCCATCAGCGGGGCTGGGTGCTGAATCCGGAGGGCTGCGGATTTCGCGCCGGCCTGGAACGTGCGCTAAAGGATCGCGGCCTGCCGATGCGCATCAATATGGAAGTCACCGGCAGCAACCTGCAACTCGCCCTGATTGCCGCGGGCAACGGCCTGGGTTTATTGCCGCGCTACCTGGTGGAAAGCAGCGTATACGCCAATCGGCTGCGCATTTTGCCGCTACGGGACTTTCAGCCGCATAACCGGCTTTGGCTGGCGCATGCCACCCTGCCCAGGCCGCTGGCCGACGCGGCGGCCTGCTTCGGCGCGGCGGTCGCGGCGGGGCTCGGGTTGGCGGAACCCGTGGCGCAATAACGTTCGCCGGCCGTTTGAGCGTCATCCGCCTTGTAAACAGCCGCCCTTGCGAGAGGGTAAATCACACGGGTAATCCAGGAGAAAATATCATGACAGCACCAGTAGACTACCAACGGCTACGCCATTTTATTGGACAATTGGCCACCGTATTGGATGAAACCGGGGATGAGGCCGAAATCCTCCGCCAGGGGAAGAGTTTGCTGGCCGGGCTGGTCAGTCATGACGACTGGCTGGACGACGCTTTCGCCCGGCCGGACCCCCATCATTATCAACAGTATCTGCTCCATGCCGATTCCCGCCAACGCTTCTCGGTAGTCAGTTTTGTCTGGGGGCCGGGTCAGAAAACACCGGTTCACGATCACCGGGTCTGGGGGCTGATCGGCATGCTGCGCGGCGCTGAACAGTCGCAACTGTTCAGCCGGGGCAGCGAGGGTTTGCATCCGACGGGCGATCCGGTGCGGCTGGAGCCCGGCGATGTGGAGGCGGTGTCGCCGCGGGTGGGGGATATCCATCAGGTGAGCAATGCCTTCGGCGATCGGGTTTCCGTCAGCATCCACGTCTACGGCGCCAATATCGGCGCGGTGCGGCGCGCCACCTACCAGCCGGACGGCAGTGAAAAACGCTTTATCTCCGGTTACTCCAATACCTTGTTGCCTAACATTTGGGACTTATCACGATATGGCTAATGTGAATGCGCCGGCACGGCGCGGATCCGGCGTTATCCGCCGGGCCTTGCTGGAACGGCGGGAAACGGCGCTGGTGGATGTACGCGAAGAGGCCCTCTTTGCACAGGGCCATCCGCTGTTTGCCGCCAATATTGCGCTTTCCAGACTCGAGATCGAGGTGCGCGCGCGCATCCCGCGCCTGGGTACCCCGATAACCCTGTATGACAATGGCGCGGGGCTGGCGGTCAGAGCCGCCGAGCGCCTGATGGCGTTGGGTTATACCGATGTGGCGCTGCTCGAGGATGATCTGGCCGGCTGGCGGGCGGCGGGCGGCGTGCTGTTCAGCGATGTGAATTCCCCCAGCAAGGCTTTCGGCGAGTGGGTGGAGCATCAGCGCCATACCCCTTCGCTGGCGGCGGAGCAGGTGAAAGCGCTGCTGGATCGGCAGGCGGAGGTGGTGGTGCTGGATGTACGCCGCTTTGATGAATACCAGACCATGAATATTCCCGGCAGCATCAGCGTGCCGGGCGCGGAGCTGGTATTGCGGGTGCGCGATCTGGCGCCATCGCCGTCAACGCGGATCATCGTCAACTGCGCCGGGCGCACCCGCAGCATTATCGGCGCCCAGTCGCTGGTCAATGCCGGCATCGCCAATCCGGTATTCGCCCTGCGCAACGGCACCATCGGCTGGACGCTTGCCGGTTATGCCCTCGAGCAGGGCCAGCGCCGCCGCTATGGACCGCCGGACGCCGACGGTTGCCGCCTGGCCGCCGAAGACGCCAGGCGGGTCGCCGACCGGGCCGGGGTAAAACGCACGAACATGGCGGAACTGGCGCAGTGGCTAGCCGATGAGTCGAGTACCACCTATGTGTTTGATGTGCGCGCCCCGGAAGAATATAGCGCCGGTCATTTGCCCGGCGCCCGGCCGGTGCCGGGCGGCCAGCTGGTGCAGGAGACCGACCACTACGCCTGCGTGCGCGGCGCGCGGATCGTGCTGGTCGATAACATGGGGGTGCGCGCCGATATGACCGCCTCCTGGCTGGCGCAGATGAACTGGCGGGTTTGGGTGCTGGACGGACTGACCGACGACGATTTCAGCCAACGGGGAGAATGGTCGCCGCCGCTGCCCGCATTGCCGCCGCAGCGGCGGGTAGACGCGGCGATCCTTGCCGGCTGGCTGCGCGAAGCGGATACCCGGGTGCTCGATTTTACCGGCAGCGCCCATTATGTCGACGGCCATATTCCCGGCGCCGGCTGGGTATTGCGATCGGACCTGGACCGGCTGGCCGCGGCGGGGGCCTTACCGCCCGCGCAACGCTATGTCGTCACCTGCGGCACCAGCCTGCTGGCGGGGTATGCGGTGGCCGAACTGGAACAGCTTACCGGCAAGCCGGTATACGTGCTGAACGGGGGGAACGCCGCCTGGCGCGCGGCGAACCTGCCGCTGGAGCAGGGTGAAACCCGGCTGCTGTCGCCGCGCATCGATCGCTATCGCCGCCCCTACGAGGGCACCGATGTGCCGGCACCCACCATGCAAGCCTACCTGGACTGGGAGTTCGGGCTGGTGGCGCAACTGGCGGAAGACGGCACCCATGGTTTTTCGGTGATATAGCCGGGAGGCGGCGAACGCGGTAAATGCCGCGCCGAAACGGCCGCCGCCGCCCCAGGCGTTGGCGGCCGCGAAAATGTCTTGGGGCAGCGGCGAGCCGGCTATCCGCGCCGGCCTGCTATCCGAACCCTTAGCGCATTATATTTTTTGATAAAAAAGTCCGTTTTGCCAAATAGATGACAAAATTCAGCGTGGTCAGGCCCGCTAATCTTGTTCCTCATCCCGTCTTTTTATCCCCCGCCCCGGCAGCAATTGAAAACCCCGCATAATGGCAAAACACGCCGTTTCTTGCCATCTAACGGCCAGCATCAATAAATAGTGTGGCATAATAGCGGCAATCGGGTCTTAAGCGAGATAATGGACAATGCCACTGATCGGTGCCGCAAGAAAGATCTTGTCTCGCAAGAATTTTGCGCAGGTCATTCCCTCACGCGCTGAAATAGGGTACAAGGCTGCATGAAAATTCCAAACAGAATCCAACCGCTGGTGGATGACGGGCTGATAGACGACGTGGTCCGTCGATTGAGAAGCGGTAAAGAAGCCGACGTTTACACCGTGTTATGCGGTGAAGAGACGCGTTGCGCCAAGGTTTACAAAGAGGCCACGCAGCGTAGCTTCAAGCAGGCCGTGCAGTATCAGGAAGGACGCAAGGTCCGCAACAGCCGCAACGCGCGGGCGATGCAAAAAGGCTCCAGGTTCGGACGCCAGCAGCAGGAAGAGTCCTGGCAGACGGCGGAAGTCAACGCGCTGTTCCGCCTGGCGAATGCCGGCGTGCGTGTGCCGCAGCCGTATATTTGCCTGGACGGCGTGCTGCTGATGGAGTTGATTACCGACGCCGACGGCGTGGTCGCGCCGCGCCTGAGCGATGTGGTCCTGACCGAGGCGCAAGCGATAGCCGATTTCGACACCATGATCCGCAATATCGTGCGCATGCTGTGCGTGGGCATCGTGCATGGGGATCTTTCGGAATTCAACGTGCTGATGGATGCCGAAGGGCCGGTGATTATCGACTTGCCCCAGGCCGTCGATGCCGCGGCGAACAACCTTGCCGAATCCATGTTCGCGCGCGATGTGAACAATATGACGGAATACTACGGCCGCTTCGCGCCGCAGTTGCTGCAAACCCGTTATGCAAAAGAAATCTGGGCGCTGTTCGAGGAAGGCAAATTGACCCCGGAAACCCAGCTGACCGGCACCTTTGCCGAAGATACGCATAAAGCCGACGTGGATTCGCTGCTCGATGAAATCATCGCCGCCGAATATGAATTCTACGATCGCCAGCGGGCACAGAAGGATCGCGATCTTTAACGCCAGGTGAAGGGATGCCGGCCGCAAACGATGCACCGATCCGTCGAGGGTATTTATCACGGCAGCTCCGCCCTGTTAGCGCGCGCGCCCATTGCATGCGTTGTTCAAGCGGCATGATAAACGAACTGCCGGGCGGCGCAAGTTGGTACTCCACCTTTGCAGCTTGCGGCCATGGCTTAATATAATATGAGCGTCGCGGCTTTTTATCGTCATTTCAAATTAATCACCGCCATGACGCCGATTCAATACCAGAAGCGCCTGTGCCGGCTTAAAGCGCGCTGGTTGCTACTGTTCGACCCGCGCCGTGCCGCTTCGATTGCATTTAGGGTAGGTTACGAAAGCGCCTCAGGGTTCAGCCGTGAATTACCCGGCGATAAGCATGAATTTAATAAAAGGCGCAGAGGTAGCCCCTTTTGCCAAAATAATTACCATAATAATCTTTTGGGTTAGGATGGTAGCCTGTTGCCTTACCGTTTTTTTGTGCCGCGCATTCTTTATTGCCTTCGTCTTGATATATCGCCGGGACGGGGCCAAATAACTTGGCGCTATTCCAAAATTGCTTCTGCCCCGGAGGACTGACTAACGTTGGCGACGTCGCCGAGGGCTTATCGCCAGGCCGGCTATCAATGTAGGCGCAGCCGGAAGTCAGCATGGTAAAAATGACAAAAAGAGGTATAAGCGTGGTTTTTATCATATTATTTACCTAATAATGAGCTGTGTGTTGAATATATTGGCTCGATGGCATGATATTCAGACAAAATAGGGGCTACACAAAATAATGTGAATTATTAATCTCTCATCAAATAAAAATTGTTAAGTTATTAACAGAGATCCACTTCGCTGGATTATCGCGTCAGACCTCCTTATGTATCACTTTTTGGCTGGTGAATTAATTATTAACATGTTTACAAGCTACATCTCAAAATGACGATACGCAATTGCCACTTTCAACATTCATAGCAATAAATATATATTGAGAAAATACTTATATTATAATAATAAAATTATTATTCAATTCAAGTCCTAAAGAGAGAATAAAGACATTAACCCGGGGTCATTGCAGATTGGCGGCATGGTATACTGGCGAGCGGTATCCTCCGGCTTAAGTAGAGATAATGATTTCCGAGATTGTGACCTGTCTTGTTCTGGGCGTGGGTTTGGGCATCTGCGGAGGGATGCTGGGCATCGGCGGCGGATTGATAGCCATTCCGGTGCTGGGCCTGTTTTTCGGCATGGATCAGCACCTGGCGCAAGGCACGGCCCTGATTATGGTGACACCCAATGTGATGATCGGTTTTCTGCGTTACCGGCAGCGCAACAAAATCGATCTCCGGCAGACGCTGATGCTGTGCCTGTTCGCCACCGTTTCCGCCTGGTTCGCCGCACAGGCGGCGACGGCGATAAAGGGGGAGAATCTGCAAACAGCCTTCGGCGCATTTCTGCTGGCGCTGGCGGTCTATTACCTCCGGCAGTGGTTTATCAGCCGCAACCGGCCGATTGCCGCCTCCGCCCGGTTGTCGGCAAAATATCTGCCGGTATTGGGCGTGGCGAGCGGGTTTATGTCCGGTATCTTTACCGTGGGGGGCGGGTTGGTGGTGGTGCCGGCGCTGGTCGCGCTGTTTGGGTTCACCCAAACGCAGGCGCAGGGGATAGCCCTGGCGCTGGTGGTGCCGGGCGCACTGGCCGCGCTGTTTTCTTATGCCCAGGCCGGGCATGTGGATTGGAGTATTGGTTTACCCTTGGCCTTGGGCGGGATAGTGAGCGTGTCCTGGGGGGTGGCCCTGGCGCACAGCTTGCCCGTCTCCTGGCTGAAGCTGGCATTTTGCCTGGTATTGTTCGGGGTGGCGGCGACAATGCTGCTGGCCTAGGGGTCACAAAAAAACGCGCTCCAGCGAGCGCGACCCGTCAATTTCCGCTTCATAGTCTATGATTATTCTTCATATGCCGCCTGCGGCCGGGATAATCGGACGGTGTTGAGACGCCTCGATGACCGCGCGATGTCGTGCATTGCCCACTGCCGGATTAAACGAGGCCATCGTATGGAGTCAACATCATTTTGTAAAAGCTGGGGTGCCGAATACGCGGCCGACGGGGCGGTTCGCTTTCGCCTTTGGGCGACCGGCCAGGACCGGGTCAGGCTCAGGCTATCGGGCGAAGATAGCGAGATGAACCGGCGCGGGGACGGCTGGTTTGAACTGCTGGCAAGCGGCGTGTCTCCCGGATCTGAATATAATTTTGTCCTCGCCGACGGCACGGTGGTGCCGGATCCGGCCTCCCGGGCCCAGAAGGGGGAGGTCAACGGTCCTTCGCTGGTCATCGATCCGAGGCGCTACCACTGGCAACACACGCAATGGAAAGGCCGTCCGTGGGAAGAAACGGTGGTCTACGAGATGCATGTCGGCACATTCACGCCGCAAGGCACGTTCCGGGCGGCGATTGAAAAACTGCCTTATCTCGCCGGACTGGGCATCACCATGATAGAGCTTATGCCGCTGGCGCAGTTCGGCGGCAAGCGTGGCTGGGGATATGACGGCGTGCTGCTGTACGCGCCGCATTCCGCCTATGGCGCGCCGGACGATGTCAAGGCTTTCGTCGATGCCGCCCACGGCCATGGCCTGTCGGTGGTGCTCGATATCGTGCTCAATCACTTCGGCCCGGAGGGCAATTACCTGCCGCTGCTGGCGCCGGATTTCTTCCACCCTGAACGTAAGACGCCCTGGGGCGCCGGCATCGCCTATGATGTCGACGCGGTCCGCCGGTATATCCTGGAGGCGCCGCTGTATTGGCTCAAGGAATACCATCTTGACGGCCTGCGCTTCGACGCGGTCGACCATATCGTGGATGTTTCCGATAAGCACCTGCTGATAGAGATAGCCGAGCGCATCCGCGCCGAAATAACCGATCGGCCGATCCATTTGACCACCGAGGACAGCCGCAACGTCATCTGCCTGCATCCACGCGGGGAAGACGGCGCCGTGCCGCTGTTCACCGGCGAATGGAACGATGACTTCCATAATGCCGCCCATGTCTTCGCCACCGGCGAGACGCACGCTTATTACCAGGATTTTGCCCGGGAGCCGGAAAAACACCTGGCCCGGGTTCTGGCGGAAGGTTTCGCCTACCAGGGCGAGGTTTCGCCGCAGAGCGGCGAAAAGCGCGGCGTGAAGAGCACGGCGCAGCCGCCGGTCGCTTTTGTGGATTTTATTCAGAACCACGATCAGGTTGGCAACCGCGCCCAGGGCGAAAGGCTGATTGAACTGGCCGGCGCCGGGCGCGCCAAGGTCCTGCTCGCCACGCTGCTGTTATCGCCGCATATTCCGCTGTTGTTCATGGGCGAGGAATATGGCGAGACCCATCCTTTCTTGTTTTTCACCGATTTCCACGGCCAGCTCGCCAGGGCCGTCCGCGAGGGCCGCGCGAGGGAATTCGCGGGCCATGTCGGCCATGAGGGCGAAAGCGTGCCCGATCCCAACGCCGTGAGCACCTTCGAGAGATCCAGGCTTGACTGGAAGAAGCCGGGCGGCGAGGTTGGCAAGGAGTGGCTGGCGCTGACCGGCGGGCTGCTGGCGCTGCGCCGTAAACACATCGTGCCGTTGCTTGCCACGGCCGGCGGAGGCGCGGGCAGGGTGGTGAGCACGGCGCCGGGCTTCATCGCCGTCACCTGGACTTTCCCGCGCGGCACGCTGTCGATGGCGCTCAATATCGGCGAAGCGCCGCGACCGCTGCCCGACCAGCCCGGCGAAACGATCTTCGCCTGGCCGCAGGTCGCAAAGGACCTGCCGCGCAATGCCATTATCGTCCGCCTTGTCTTGGGAGCAGCAACGTGAAAACCCCGATCGCCACCTACCGGATCCAGTTTCGCAACGGCATGACCTTCGACCGCGCCGCCGGCCTGGTGCCTTATTTGAAGCGGCTCGGCGTCAGCCATCTTTATGCCTCGCCGATTTTCAGCGCGACATCCGGCTCGACCCACGGCTACGATATCACCGACGCCAACCAAATCGAGCCTGCGATCGGCGGCCGCGCCGGCTTCGAGCGCATGGTGACGGCGTTGCGGGGCGCCGGTCTGGGACTTATCATCGATATCGTGCCCAATCACATGGCCGCCTCGCTTGAAAATCCCTGGTGGCGCGATGTCGTCGAGCATGGCGTACACAGCCGCTACGCCCGGCATTTCGATATCAACTGGTCTGAGCGCCTGACCTTGCCGTTTCTTGGCGATACCTTCGAGGCGGTACTGGAAAACGGCGAGCTTGCCGTGCGCCCCGACCCGAAAACCGGCAGGCCCGCGTTCGATTATTATCAAACTTACTACCCCCTGGCCCCCGAAACCTGGCAGGGGCGCGAGGCCGAGATCCTGAGCCTGGCCGATAAGGCGCGCATCGCCGAGCTGCACGACAGCCAGCCCTATCGGCTGATGTCCTGGCGGGATGCGCCGCGCGAGCTTTCCTACCGGCGTTTTTTTGAGATAACCGGACTCGCCGGCGTGCGGGTGGAGGATAAGGCGGTCTTCGACGATACCCACCGGCTTATCCTCGAACTGGTCCATTCCGGCGCGGTCGACGGACTGCGGGTGGACCATGTGGACGGGCTGGCCGACCCGAAAGGCTATCTGGAGCTGCTGCGCCGCGAAACCGGGCCGGACTGCTATATCACGGTCGAAAAAATTCTTGCCGAGGGCGAGCATCTGCCGGCGGACTGGCCGGTTTCCGGCACCACCGGCTACGAATTCGTGGCGACGCTAAGCGAGGCGCTGACGGATGGCGGCCGGTTAGGCGCCCTGCGCCAGGCCTATGAAGATGTCGTGGGCAGGCCGGTGGACATGAAAGCCGAACTGCGGGCGGCCAAGCTGCTGATGGTGGACCGTAATTTCGCCGGTGAATTCACCCGGCTGCTGCAACTCGCCTTGGCGATTGCCGGAACGGAGGACGCGCGGCTGGATGAAAAAACCGCGCGGCCGGCCCTGCGCGAGCTGCTGGTGGCTTTTCCGGTTTACCGCACCTACGGCACGGCGCAAGGGCTGCCGCCGCGCGACGATGCCATGCTGCAAAAGGTGGCCGCCCAGGTGGCGACCGGCGCCAACGCCCCCGACCCCGCGGCGCTCGATTTCCTTGTCCGCATCCTCAGGGGCCGGGTCTGCGCGGCCGCGGTCGGCGAGGCCGCCGATTTTCGCACCCGCTTCCAGCAGCTTACCGGCCCGCTGATGGCGAAATCGGTTGAAGACACCTTGTTTTTTCGCCAGCACATGGCGCTGGCGCTGAACGAAGTCGGCGCCGAACCGGTGCCGAGCGCCTTCTCGCTCGACAGCTTCCACGCGAACATGAAAACCCGGCTCGAGCGGCAGCCGGACGCGCTGTCGGGCACCTCGACCCATGATACCAAGCGCGGCGAGGATGCCCGCGCGCGGCTGTATGCGCTTACCGAAGCGCCGCGTCTCTGGGCCGAATGCGTCGCCCGCTGGCGCCGGATAAACCAGGCCAATGTCGTAGCACTCCCCAAAGGCCCGGCGCCGGAACCGGCCGTGCAATGGATGCTTTACCAGGCGCTGGCCGGCGTGTGGCCGGCGACGCTGCGGCCGCAGGACCGGACCGCCCTGAAGGCGCTCGACGCGCGTTTCCAGGCTTATGTGGAAAAAGCGCTGCGGGAAGCGAAGCTGCGCACCGACTGGATCGACAGCAACGATACCTATGAAACGGCGGTGCTCGATTATGCGCGCCATCTGCTCTCGCCTGACAATCAGCCCTTTTTGCTGGATTTTTCCGTCGCGCTGCAGCCCTTTGTCCGCGCCGGTTTGGTCAACAGCCTCACCCAGGCCATCGTCAAGCTGACGGCGCCGGGCATACCGGATATCTACCAGGGCGGCGAGGCGCTGGATTTAAGCCTGGCCGATCCCGATAACCGCCGCGAGCCGGATTTCGCCGCGCTTGAACGGCTGCTGGACCAGCTTGACCAGCCGGGCGCCATCCGGGAAGAGGATTGGCGCAGCGGCCGGCTGAAGCAGCATGCCATCGCCAGGCTGCTGCGTTTGCGCCAGGCGATGCCGGCGCTGTTTCGCCACGGCGACTACCTGCCGCTCGCCGCCTCCGGCGCGCGGGCGGCAAACGTACTGGCTTTCGCCCGCGCGCAGCGCGGGGAGGCGCTTATCGTCATCGCGCCTCGCCTGGTGTTCGGCGCGCTGCACGACAGCCCGGCCCCGTTGCGGCCGGCACTGTGGCCGGATACTGAAATCGGGCTTCCCGAGCGGCTCGCCAACCGGCGCTACCGCAGTATTTTCAGCGATGAGTCCATGTTCATAACCGACCGGATCAGGCTGGCATCCGTCGAGGGCTGTTCGCCGGTCATCCTGTTGGGCGCTTGATTTTCGGTAAAACATGACCGGCCCGGCGCCTGGCGGTTTGATCTTAAGCAGGTTTTGCTTATTTTGCGTCTCAGACAGGGAATACTTTGGTCATTAACTGGCACTATAACCTCAGGGAGAGAATGCTTTCATTATCAGATCCCGTGGATGAAGGCTGAAATCCCATGGCAAGGTCTATCAAATACATAGGGCGATTCAGATGTGACTGGGTTAAGTCCGCGTATAGAGTGGCAATGAGAATTCATAAAAGGAGTATGGCCATGAGCAATTCTATTGATGAAGAAGCAAATGATGCAAAGCCAATTGTCGAAGCAGAAAGAGAAGCATCCGCCGGTAAATGTCCATTCCATGAGGGAAACGTTAACCAGACATCCGGCGGTGGGACAAGTAATCGGGACTGGTGGCCCAACCAGCTCAGGGTCGACCTTCTCAATCAGCATTCGGCCCGCTCCAACCCGCTGGGCGAATCCTTTGATTATCGCCAGGAATTCGCCACATTAGACTATTCCGCGCTCAAGGCCGACCTCAAGGCGTTGTTGACGGATTCGCAACCCTGGTGGCCCGCCGACTGGGGCAGTTATATCGGTCTTTTTATCCGTTTGGCGTGGCACAGCGCGGGGACCTATCGCGCCGTCGACGGCCGCGGTGGTTCGGGTCGCGGCCAGCAGCGCTTCGCACCGTTGAACTCCTGGCCGGATAATGTGAGCCTCGACAAGGCGCGCCGTTTGCTGTGGCCGGTGAAGCAAAAATACGGCCAGAAGATTTCCTGGGCCGACCTCTATATCCTGGCGGGCAACGTCGCCCTGGAAAACTCCGGTTTCCGTACCTTTGGTTTTGGCGCCGGGCGCGAAGACGTATGGGAACCCGATCTGGACGTGAACTGGGGCGGCGAGACCACCTGGCTTGAACACCGCCATCCTGAATCGCTGGCGCAATCGCCGTTGGGCGCAACGGAAATGGGGCTTATCTACGTTAATCCCGAAGGCCCGAACCACAGTGGCGACCCCGCCTCGGCCGCCCCGGCCATCCGCGCCACCTTCGGCAATATGGGAATGAACGATGAAGAGATCGTTGCGTTAATCGCCGGCGGCCATACGCTGGGCAAAACGCATGGCGCGGGTCCCGCCAGCCATGTTGGCGTTGACCCTGAAACCGCGCCGATTGAAGCGCAGGGCCTGGGCTGGGCAAGCAGTCATGGCACCGGCGCCGGGGCTGACGCCATCACTTCCGGCCTGGAAGTCACCTGGTCTCAGACGCCAACGCAGTGGAGCCATAACTTCTTCGAAAATCTGTTTAAATTCGAGTGGGCGCAGACCCGCAGTCCCGCGGGCGCCATCCAGTTTGAAGCGGTCAACGCGCCGGACAGTGTTCCCGATGCGTTCGATGCCGCGAAAAAACATAAACCCACCATGCTGGTCACCGATCTGACGCTTCGTTTCGATCCGGAGTTTGAGAAGATATCACGCCGTTTCCATGGCGACCCACAGGCCTTTAACGAAGCCTTCGCACGCGCCTGGTACAAACTGACCCACAGGGATATGGGGCCGAAAGCGCGCTATATTGGGCCGGAGGTGCCAAAAGAAGATTTAATCTGGCAAGACCCGCTGCCGCAGCCGGTGTATCACCCCACCGCCGACGATATCGCGCTGCTGAAAGAAAAAATTGCCGCCTGCGGCCTGACCGCCGGAGAACTGGTCTCGGTGGCCTGGGCTTCGGCTTCAACCTTCCGCGGCGGCGACAAACGGGGCGGCGCAAACGGCGCGCGGCTGGCGCTGGCGCCGCAAAGAGAATGGCAGGTTAACGCCATTGCCGCCCGCGTGCTGCCGACGCTTGAATCTCTTCAACAGTCAGCACAGAAAGCTTCCCTGGCGGATGTGATCGTCCTAGCTGGCGTGGTTGGCGTCGAGCAGGCGGCGAAAGCGGTTAACGTTGAGATTGACGTGCCTTTCACCGCGGGCCGGGTGGATGCCCGTCAGGATCAGACTGATGTCGAATTATTCGAATTGCTGAAACCCAGAGCGGATGGTTTCCGGAACTATCGCGATGTTAGCGCCAATACCTCGACGGAAAATCTCCTGATCGACAAAGCACAGCAGCTTACGCTCACCGTACCGGAGTTAACGGTGCTCATCGGCGGGCTGCGGGGGATTGGAGCAAACTACGATGGCAGTCAACTGGGCGTTTTCACGGACAAGCCGGGTGAACTTAATACCGACTTCTTTGTAAACCTGCTCGATATGGGCACTGAATGGAAAGCCGCCGATTCTTCAGGAGAACGATTCGAAGGACGCGATCGCGCCAGCGGCGAGGTCAAATTTATCGCCACGCGCGCCGATCTGGTGTTTGGTTCAAATGCCGTACTGCGTGCCACGGCGGAGGTTTACGCCAGCAGTGACGCCAAAGAAAAATTCGTCACAGACTTCGTCGCGGCCTGGACGAAGGTAATGAATCTTGACCGATTCGCCAGCTGAACGGTGCCGACCGGTTTGAAACACTGACATCCACAGGTAAAAAGCCCGCTTCAGTTCCCTGCAGCGGGCTTTTTTTCATTTCAGCGCCGCCGACCCGGCCGGCGATGAGGGAGTGCCGCGCGGATCATGGAAATGGGGAAAAGGTATTGACACAATAGCGTAACATGCTATCGTCAACCGGTAATATATAACACCTTACAGATAACAACTTATAAAGGAGAAAGGTCATGCGCTTTCGAAAAAATGCCTGCCTGGCGTTAATGGGCTCCGCGTTGATGATGTGTGCCGCCGCCCCCTACGCGGCGCCCGCTAACAACATGCCCACAGGCGAGGTGGGCCGCGTTGAGGCTGTGCCCGAGATCGCCGCGCTGGTGCCCGACGCGATAAAAAAACGCGGGGTGCTTCGCGTCGCCACCATGACTAAATATCAGCCTTTTTCTTTTACTGTCAATGGAAAGAATGTCGGCATGATCCCGGAGATGGTGACCGCGGTCGCCCAGACGATGGGACTCAAGGCTGAAATCCAGGGCATGGATTTCCCCGCCATTCTGCTGGGGCTGCAGGCGCAGAAATACGATATCGGCATGGGCGAATTTTTCGTGCGCAAAGACCGTGTCGAGGTAGCTGATTTTGTCACGGAGTGGAGTAATTTCGATGCGTTTGTGGTGAATAAGGGCAGCAAATATATGCCTGAAGGCATCGCGGACGTTTGCGGGCACAAGATAGCGATCCTCGGCGGGTCCTCCGGCGTTCCCACCATGGAAGCGGGCAAGGCGCGCTGCGCGAGCGAAGGCAAGCCCGCGCCGCAGGTCAGCGTCTTCCCGCAAATGGCGGATGCCGTGCTCGCGCTGTCGAGCAAACGCGTGGAGGCGGTGCTGACCGGTCGTGAAGTCGGGCTGACCCTGGTTGCCTCGGGACAACCCTTTGTGCCCACCGGCCATGTCGGCGGCGGGCCTTGCGCAACGGCCGTCGCGCGCAATGCGTCGAGCGATGGGCTGCTTAAAGCCCTGCAGGCCGCCTATGTACACCTGATAACGTCGGGAAAGTATGCGGAAATTCATAAGCGGTGGGGAACGGACTACGGCATGATCAATAATCCGACCATCTATAAGCGAGGCGATGCCCTGCCGGATTACAAAGTAGAGTAGGCGGTAGCAAACCCTCCGATCGCTATATTTTATCGGCAATTTTATCCACCGGGAGACCTGATGCAATCGAGATCTCACTTTTCTGTTGTTGATCTGCATTCCGCCGGCGCGCAAGCGCGTGTGGTGATGGGCGGCGTTCCGCAAGCCAAGGGCGACACCATAAATGAAAAGCGGATGTACCTGGCCGCGAACTTCGATCATGTGCGTAAGCTTTTAATGTACGAACCCCGCGGCGGTTCCCAGATGAGCGGGAGCCTGATCATGGCGCCCTGCGATCCGCGTGCCGACGTCGGTATTGTTTTCATCGAAAGCGGCGGCTGGCTGACCATGTGCGGCGCCGGCACCATCGGCGCGGCGACGGCGCTGATAGAGACCGGCATGTTCAAAGCGACCGCTCCGCGGACGTCGATCGTATTCGACACCCCCGCCGGCCTGGTGACGGCGCATATCGAGATAAAAGACGGCAGTGTCCAGGGCGTCTCGCTCGCGAATGTACCGTCATACCTCGCGATCAAGGACCATAGCATCGATTTGCCGGGGCATGGCACGGTCGTGGTGGACGTTGCCTATGGCGGCAATTTTTACGTGATAGTGCCCGCCGAGCGGTTTGGTCTGGCGGTGACGCCGGCTTTTGCCGAACGCCTGGTGTCTATTGGGCGGCAGGTGCGGGACATCACCAACGCCACCCTCAGCGTCAGGCACCCGCTGGAAGCGACGGCGACGCCTATCCCGAACGTGATTTTCACGGGACCCGGCTCGCGTCCGGGCACCCACCGAAACCTGGTTTTGTTTGGCGAGGCCGGCGTCGATCGTTCCCCCGGGGGAACGGGGACGTCGGCACGCATGGCGCAGCTTTACGCGCGCGGGGCATTGGCATTGGATGAACCTTTTTTCCATGAGAGCATTATCGGATCCTGTTTCGAAGGCAAGCTGACCGGCGTGCAAAACGTGGCTGGAAACGAAATGGTGACCCCGCTTATCACAGGCCGGGCTTTTGTTATCGGCCTGCGCAACTTTTTTGTCGATCCGCAAGATCCGTTTCAAGAGGGGTTTGGGGTCGGTTATGCGGCGGATGCCAAGCGTCCCGCTTTTTCAGCCGGTAAGGATCGCGTATGAAGTCAGTCGTCCAGTATTCCGTGATTGATGCCCACAGCGCCGGCGCGCCGGCGCGGGTGGTGGTGGGCGGGGTCGCGCCCGTTCCCGGCGCGCGTATCAGTGAAAAGCGCGCCTACCTGATGAAACATCGCGATGAGAT
This sequence comes from Acerihabitans sp., assembly GCF_036398755.1. NCBI lineage: Bacteria > Pseudomonadati > Pseudomonadota > Gammaproteobacteria > Enterobacterales > Pectobacteriaceae > Acerihabitans > Acerihabitans sp. Next base: position 103,926 of record NZ_DASWOM010000017.1, read on the forward strand.
CAGGAAACTGCTGATGTATGAACCGCGGGGAAGTTCGGAAATGTGCGGCAGCATCCTGATGCAGCCCTGCGATCCGCGGGCCGACATCGGGATAGTCTTTATCGAAACCGGCGGATGGCCGTTGATGTGCGGCGCGGGAACCATCGGCGCCGCAACGGTGATGGTGGAAAACGGCTATGTGAAGGTGACCGAACCCCTGACCCGTATCTCATTCGATACGCCCGCGGGCCTGGTCACCGCGGAAGTCGAGGTCGTCGACGGCGTGGTGCAAGGCGTCACGATCCAAAACGTCGCCTCTTACATGGTGGCGCCGGACCAGAGGGTAAGCTTGCCGGCGCACGGCCCCGTCACCGTGGATATCGTCTTCGGCGGAAACTACTACGCGCTGGTTCCCGCGTCGGCCTTGGCCCTGGAAGTGCGGCCGGAGTTTGCGGAACAGCTGGTGAGCGCGGGACGCGCCATCCGCGATAGCGTCAACCGCGATCTGCGCCTCACCGATCCCGCCACCGGTAAGGCTTTCCACGTACCGATGGTGATCTTTACCGAAGAGCAAAACAGCGCCGGCAGCTATCGTAATCTGGTGTTCTTCGGCGAAGCCGGCGTAGACCGCTCGCCGGGCGGCACCGGCACCTCGGCGCGCATGGCCCAGCGGTTTTATCGCCGCCGGCAGGCGCTAGGCGACCGGTTCCTGCACGAAAGCATCATCGGTTCGGTGTTCGAAGGCACGATAGCGGATATCGTCACGCTCGATAACCGTGTCGAGGCCATCATCCCGAAAATACGCGGCCGCGCCCATATCATTGCGCAATCGACCTTTCTGCTCGATCCCCAGGACCCTTTTGCCGAGGGGTTCGGCGTCGGCTACGGCAGCGACGCGCAACCGCCGGTAAACCGATCCGCCTAGGGTCGGGGAACGGCGGCGCGTGCCCGCACGGCAACCGCGCCCATTCCCGCTTCGCCTACCGCCCATGGGTTATCAATGAAAAGCGCCCCGGAAGTCATCAGCCTTCCGGGGCGCCGGTCGCGGCAGCGTGATAAGTCCTGCCTTTCTTCGTTAACCCACGGCGTAAACTCAGATTTTCTCGCGGGTATACACGCCGTTGACCAGGCGCGAGAGGTTCAGCGGATTGTCGTTTTTAAGCGCGTCGGGCAGAAGTGCCTGCGGATAATCCTGATAGCAGACCGGGCGCAGGAAACGCTCGATCGCCAGCGTGCCCACCGAGGTGCCGCGCGCGTCGGAGGTCGCCGGCCAGGGACCGCCGTGCACCATGGCGTCACAGACCTCGACGCCGGTGGGATAACCGTTTAACAGCAGGCGGCCGGCTTTGCGTTCCAATAAGGGCACCAGCGGGGCAAAACGGTGCAAATCTTCCGTTTCCGCCATCAGCGTCGCGGTCAACTGCCCCCTGAGTCCCGCCAGGGCCCGCGCCAGCCCGGCCCGATCCGCCACGGCGACGGCGATGGTGACCGGCCCGAAAATCTCCTCCTGCAGCAGCGGATCGCCGGTGGTCAACAGGTCCGATTGCGCCTGGAACAGTTGGGGAACCGCCTGCCCGCCCCGCTGCGGCTCGCCGGCGAGATGGGTGATGCCCTCATGCCGATGCAATTGCGCCAGCCCCTGTTCATAGCTGGCGAGCACCCCGCGATTGAGCATGGTTTGCGGCCGGCTACGGCGGATATTTTGCCGCATCATCTGCAAAAAGGCGCTGAAGTCGGGCGACGTTATGCCGATTATCATTCCCGGATTGGTGCAGAATTGCCCGCAGCCGGCGATGACCGAATCCGTCAGCTCACGGGCGATTTTTTCCCCGCGCACCGCCAGCGCGCCGGGCAGCAGGATAATCGGATTAATGCTGCTCATTTCGGCAAACACCGGGATGGGATCGGGGCGCGCGGCGGCCATATCATACAGCGCGCGACCGCCTTTCAACGAACCGGTAAACCCCACCGCCTGAATGGCCGGATGCCGTACCAGGACCTGTCCGATGTCGCCGCCATAAATCATATTGAACACGCCGGCGGGCATGCCGGTATGCCGCGCGGCGCGCACGATGGCGCTTGCCACGCAATCGGCGGTGGCCATATGGCCATTGTGCGCTTTCATGACCACCGGACAGCCCGCCGCCAGGGCGGCGGCGGTATCGCCGCCGGCGGTGGAGAAGGCCAGGGGGAAATTGCTGGCGCCGAATACCGCCACCGGCCCGATGCCCCGTTTTATTTGCCGCAGGTCGGGGCGCGGCAGCGGGGCGCGATCCGGCTGCGCGCTATCGATGCGGGCGCCAAAACAATCCCCGCGCCGCAGCACGCCGGCAAATAGCCGCATTTGCCCGCTGGTACGGGCGCGCTCGCCACGGATGCGGCCTTCGGGCAGCGCCGTTTCGCGCATCGTCAGATGGATAAACTCATCGCCCAGCGCGTCCAGTTCATCGGCGATGGTATCGAGGAACAGGGCGCGGGCCTGCGCGGATGCGCCGTGATAGGCCGCAAAAGCCTGCTCCGCGGCCAGGCAAGCCTGGACGGCTTCCTGCTCCGTGGCCTGATAAAAGGTATAGGGCAGCGCCTCGCCGGTAAACGCATCATAGCTGGTAAGCGTAACGCTGTTTTGCCGGCTGCGTTCACCGTGAATAAAGTTTTCACCCAGAATTTGCATAGCGGAACCTTGATAACCTGTTGAAAAAATGACGACAATGGACGGCGCGGGTATTCATGGCGACCAAAGCGGTTTATGCCAAACATGCCGCGGCCAGGCCGCGGATGTTCGCCGTTCGGCTTCAGGTCAGCGATATCCAGATGGTTTTCATTTGGGTGTACTGATCAAAGGCTTCGAATCCTTTGTCATAACCGCCGAAACCCGAGGTTTTGTAGCCGCCGAACGGCGTGGTGATATCACCTTCGCCGTAACCGTTAACCGCCACGGTGCCGGCCTGGATTTGACGCGCCATGCGCACGGCGACATTGATGTCATTGGAAAACACCGTGGCCGCCAGGCCATAAGCGGAGTCGTTGGCTATTTTTACCGCCTGTTCCTCGCTGTCGAAGGTGACGATTGCCACCACCGGGCCGAAAATTTCGTCGCGGGCCAAGGCCATGTCCGGCGTGACGCCATCGATAATCGTGGCTTCGACAAACCAGCCGCCGCTGTCCTGGCGCACCTGGTTGCCGCCGTGCACCACGGTGGCGCCTTGCTGTTTGGCCTGCGCGATGGCGCTCAGCACCCGCGCCAGGGCGTCAGGCTCGATAAGCGGCCCCAGTTTGGTGGCGCGTTCGGTGGGTTCGCCGGTTTTCCAGACCTGCGCGGCCCGGATAAAGGCTTGCATAAAGGGTTCTTTAATGGCGGAGTGCACCAGGATGCGCGAACCGCAGGTGCAGTTTTGCCCCATATTCCAAAATGCCGCGTTGGCCAGGTTTTCAGCGATGGCGTCCAGGTTCTCCGCCATATCCGCCATGACGATCTGCGGACTTTTGCCGCCGCATTCCAGCACCACTTTCTTCAGGTTGCTGTCGGCGGAGTAGCGCAGAAACTGACGGCCGATTTCCGTTGAGCCGGTGAAGGTGAGCGCATCGACATCGTTATGCAGCCCCAAGGCTTTACCGGCTATATGGCCCAAACCGGGCACCACGTTGAACACGCCGGCGGGGATGCCCGCTTCCTGCGCCAGGCCCGCGATACGTAGTGTCGACAGCGAAGCCAGCTCCGCCGGCTTGATAACCAGCGAGTTGCCCGCCGCCAGCGCCGGCGAGATTTTCCATGACAGGGTGGCCGCCGGGAAGTTCCACGGCAGCACCATGCCGACCACGCCCACCGGTTCACGAACGATCAGGCCAAGATTGCCCGCGCCGGTGGGTGATATTTTACCGAAGACCTTATCGATGGCTTCGGCATACCAGCGGATATTGTTGACCACATCGGGCAGGTCGAAATTTTCGCAATCCGCCAACGGCTTGCCGGCATCCAGCGAGTCCAGCAGGGCCAGTTCGGCGGCGTGTTGTTCGATGAGATTGGCAAAGGTGTGCAGAATGCGCTTCCGCTCACGCGGCTCCATGCGGCTCCATTCGCCAGCCTCGAACGCGGCGCGGGCGGCCTTTACCGCTTTGTCAACGTCGGCGGCGGAGCAGGCGGCGATCTGGTTGAGCAGTTTTCCGGTCGCGGGATTGAAGTTATCAAAAACCTGCCGGTTTTCCGCGTCGACATAGTTGCCGTTGATAAAAGCGCGGGTCTGTACAGTCTCGGGTAAAGCAATCATATGCACTCCAAAAAGTAATGTTATAGCACTTTGCTAAGAAAGGCTTTGGCGCGTTCATTTTTGGTATGGCTGAAGAATTCCGTCGGGTTGCCTTGCTCCACCACCACGCCGTTGTCCATAAAGACCACCTGGTCGGAAACTTCGCGGGCGAAGCCCAGTTCATGGGTCACGACGATCATGGTCATGCCCTCATCGGCCAGTTCGCGCATTACGCTAAGCACTTCGCCGACCAGTTCGGGATCGAGCGCGCTGGTCGGCTCGTCAAACAGCATCAGCTTGGGTTTCATCGCCAGCGCGCGGGCAATGGCGACGCGCTGCTGCTGGCCGCCGGAAAGCGTGCGTGGATAGGCATTGGCCTTTCCGGTCAGTCCCACCTTGGACAGCATCACCATCGCCTGCTCGATGGCATGCGATTTGCGCACTTTTTTGACGTGCATCGGCGCCTCGATAATGTTTTCCATCACCGTCATATGGGGAAATAAATTGAAGCTCTGGAAAACCATGCCGATATCGGCCCGTTGCCGCGCCACTTCCGACTTCTTCATTTCATAAAGCTTGCCGTTGTGTTCGCGATAGCCGACCGTTTCGCCGCCTACCTGCAATAACCCTCTTTCAATACGCTCAAGATGATTCATGCAGCGTAAAAATGTACTTTTACCCGATCCCGAAGGCCCGAGGATGCAGCATACGTTGCCGTACTCGACGGTAAGATCAATGCCCTTGAGCACCGGCAGGTGGCCAAAGGATTTCTCGACGCCCCGCGCCACCACCGCATAGTGGTGGCCGTGCGGGTAAGATGGGGAAAGAGGCATGGTCAGGCGTTCCTTACGGTGTGAGCGTCGATTTTTTCGTCCGCCGGCGCTGGCACGGCAAAGGAATGATGATCGCTTTTGGAAAAATGTTTCTCGGTATAGTGCTGCAGCACGCAAAGAACGGAGGTGAGCACCAGATACCACAGCGAGGCGACAATCAGCAGCGGGATGGTCTGGAAGTTCGCGGTATAGATAAGCTGCGCGGAGTAGAGCAATTCCTGCAGGGCGATAACGCTGACCAGGGACGTCGTCTTGAGCATGCCGATAAGCTGGTTGCCGGTCGGTGGTATGATAATTCGCATCGCCTGCGGCAGGATGATTTTCACCATCACGCGAACGCTCGACATGCCCAGCGCTTCCGCCGCTTCCCGCTGTCCGCCAGGCACTGAATTCAAGCCCGCGCGCACGATTTCGGACATATATGCCCCTTCATTAAGGCCTAGGCCCAGCAGCGCCGCGGCGTAGACCGTAATGTACTGGTTGGCGTCGAAAGTGCCAAAATTGGGACCAAACGGAAAACCGAGGGTAATCTCCGGATAAAGCGCGGAAAGGTTGTACCAGAAAATCAATTGCACCAGCAGCGGCGTGCCGCGAAACATCCATAAATAGATAAAGGAGATACTGTTGAGCACAGGGTTTTTTGACATGCGCATCAGGGCGAGCAGGGTGCCCAGGACCATGCCGATGCTCATGGCGGCGAGCGTCAGCCAGACGGTTGCCATCAGGCCGGAGAGAATCGAAGCGTCGAAAAGGTATCGTGAAACGACCTGCCATTGATAGCGGGGATTGGTTATCAGCGAAACGATCAACCCCGCCGCCACGATAATAAGCAGCCCCGCGGCAATCCAGCGCCCATGATATTTCAGCGGCACCACGGGCATGCTTTCATGTTCTCCGATGTCTCTCACTACCTGTCGATTTAACAATTGTGTCTGTGTCACTTTCGTTCCCCTAAACATACTTGAAACTCGCTATGGATGTATGTGAGACTTTACGGTAATCGATAACCGGTAGCCGTTTACATAATGTTAGTTTAGTTTTTATCCGTCAAGTTCAATCGCGTAAAAATGGGAGTAAGGGCAATGTCTAAATTCGAATGGACCAACTGGGGTGGTAATCAAACCTTCACCGCGGAAAAATTTTTCCGCCCGGCAAGCGAAGAGGAGGCGATTGCCGTCATTCGCGAAGCGGTGAGCCAGGGACGATCGGTGCGGGTAGCCGGCGGCGGCCACTCTTTTACGCCCGTGGTTCGCACCGACGGCCTCTTGCTGGATCTCGGCGCGCTGAGCGGCGTCATTGCCATCGATAAGGTGAATCAACGGGCGCAGGTCGCGGCGGGGTCCACCATTGCCGCCCTTGGCGAACCGCTGTGGTCGGCGGGATTGTCGATTGAAAACCAGGGCGATATCGACGTGCAATCCATTGCCGGCGCCATCGCCACCGGCACCAAAGGATCGGGTACCGCGTTCGGTTCGCTATCATCAAGAGTGACCAGCCTGCGTATCGTCAATGGACTCGGCGAGGTGGTGGATATCGACGGCGACACCGCCGATTACCTGCGCGCCGGCCAGGTTGCGCTCGGTTTGCTCGGTCCGGTGGTGCGCGTCGGCTTACAACTGGTCCCCGCCTACCGGCTGAAAGAGGAAAATATCATCCTGCCGATGTCGGAGGTACTGCGCCAGTGGGATTACCTGCTCGGCGCGTATCGGCATTTCTCTTTCTGGTGGATGCCCACGGCGCATTCCGCCCAGATGTACAAGCTGGGAGAGGTGCCCGCCGATCATTGTTTCGTCAAACTGCTGCAAGAAGCGCCCGCCGATGAAGCCGACATCCCGCAGGGCGGGGTTAACCGGCGCACGGACCGGGCGTATCGGATCTATCCCGACGGCACCACCGACGCTGAATTCCATGAACTGGAGTACATGGTGGACGCCGCCGACGCGCGCGAGGCGGTCGAGCGTATGCAATATCTGATGCGCACCGGATTTCCCGAGGAAATCTCGCCGCTGCAGGTGCGCTGGCAGAAAGCCGATAGCGGCTATCTTTCGCCGCAGAGCGGCCGCGACAGCACCTCCATTTCCGTTTCCGGCGCCATCGGCCGCAATTATTTACCCTTCCTGCGGGCGGTGGATCGGGCGTTACGTCCGCTATCGGCCCGACCGCACTGGGGCAAGCTGCACTTTCTCGATCGCCCGCGGGTAAGCGAACTTTACCCCGATTACTCTCGTTTTATGCAAATCCGCCGGCAGATGGATCCGCGCGATCTTTTTTTGAACCCGCATTTTGCCGCGCTATTTGCCTGACGCCGGGAATTAAAAAAGCGCATTGACAGGCTTAATGTTGAATGTAATATATTACCCATAACCAATCACTACAGGCGAGACCACCATGAAGATCGCGGCAATTGAAGTTTATGGCTATGAACTTACCTACGCCCATGGCGAATATGTCATGTCTCAAGGCCGCGCCGCTCAGCGCCAGGCATCCACGCTGGTGCGCATCGTGACCGATGAGGGGCTGGAAGGATGGGGGGAAAGCTGCACCCTCGGCGGCACCTATCTGCCGGATTTTGCCGAAGGGACGCGCGCGGGGATTCGCGTTATGGCGCCCTCGCTGCTGGGACTGGATCCGACCAACCTGGCGCTGGTCCATCAGCGCATGAATGCTTGTCTGCTGGGGCAAAACAGCGCCAAAAGCGCCATCGACATCGCCTGTTGGGATGTGCTGGGCAAAGCGGCCAACCTGCCGATCGCCACGTTATTGGGCGGGGTGACCCAGGCGGATTTTCCTTTATACGAAGCCGTGCCGCTGTCCTCCCCCGGCGACATGGCCGCCTTTGTGCGCATGCGCGGGGAGGCGGGCATCAGCCGCTTTCAACTGAAAGTGGGCAACGATCCGTTCGATGACGCCGCGCGGACCCGCAGCGTCGTGGAAGCCTGCCGCAACGATGTGACGATTGTGGCCGACGCCAACGGCGGCTGGAACCTGCAGTCGGCGACAATCGCGGTGCGGGAACTGGCGGGCCTGAATATTTTTGTCGAGCAGCCCTGCCGCGATACCGCCGATTGCGCGCTGGTGCAGCGCATGAGTTCGTTGCCGCTGGTAATGGACGAGTCGGTCATCAACGCCGCGGAACTGTACCGGGCGAAATACGACGCGGGCGCGGTCTCGGTCAATATCAAACTGGCGCGGCTGGGCGGCATCACCGGCGCGGTGCGCATGCGCGACCAGGCGCTGGATTTAGGCATGACCGTCTGTATCGAGGATGTGTGGGGCGGTGATGTCACGACCGCGGCGGTGGCGCACGTTGCCGCCAGCACCCGCGCGGATGCGCTGATGCATGCCTCGTTTTTCAACGACTGGACGCTTGAGCATGTCGCCGGTTATGCCCCGCGTTCCCTGCGGGGACGGGGCAAAGCGCCCACCGCGCCCGGTCTTGGCATCACCGTTGATGCCCGGTCATTAGGCGCGGCGCTGTTCCGGGTGGAACACCATGGCCGATAACCACGCCCTGCCGCCAAGCGTCGTTGATTGGCTCAACCGCCGCGAGCGGCAGGTCATCTTCGCGGTGGATTCACACACCGGCGGCAATCCGACGCGCATCGTGCTGTCGGGTATTGATTTGCCCGCGCAGGCGGCAACCGTTGACAGCGCGCGGCGGTGGCTGCGCGATCGGGCCGACCACTGGCGCCGTCGTTTAGTGCATGAGCCGCGCGGCGGCGGGCTGACCTGCGCGGTGGTGCCGATCATGTCGCAGGAAGACGGCTGCGATATCGGGGCGGTGATCCTTGAACCCGGTTCCTATCCGCCGATGTGCGGACACTGCATGATTGGCTTCGCCTCGGTGATAGTCGAGCTTGATCTCCTGCCCAATCTGTGGCGCGACAGCGCCGGCAGCACGTCATTTCGCATCCGCACGCCGGCGGGTCCGGTTGGCGTGACGGCCAAACGCGAGGGCGAAAAATTCACCAGCGTCACGCTTACCAATGTGGAATCTTTTGTGGTCGGAGGCGGCGAATGCCTGCTGGAAGGCCATCGGGTGCCGGTTGAACTGCTATATGGCGGCGATTATTACATTTCGGTGGACGCCGGGCGCATCGGCTTAGCGCTTTTGCGCGACAACGCCAGCGAAATCGTCCGGCTGGCCCGGCTAATGCGTGAAACCTATACCCGCGAAGGCGTAACCGACCCTCTTACCGGCGCGGCGCTGGATGTCTATCAGGTCTTGTTTTACCACTACGAACCCACGCAACCCCTGCGGGCGAAAATCGTGGTGGTGGCGCCGCCGGGGGTCATCGACCGGTCGCCCTGCGGCACCGGCACCAGCGCGCTGTTCGCCAAACTGGTCACCGAGGGCAACGTCCGGCCACAGGAAACCGTTACCACCGAAAGCATTATCGGCTCCACTTTTACGGTAACGGCCGCGCGGGTGCGCAGCGCCGGCGGGCGTACCTTTGTCACCCCGGCGCTGACCGGGCGTGCCTATATCAACGGCTTTCTGACTATCGCGGCGGACTCGCAAGACGAGCTCGCCGATGGTTTCCCACCACTCTGACTGTTATCAATGGAGGCACGGCCCATGACCCTTAAGGGAGTACTTTCCGCTATCGTTACGCCATTCACCGCTGATGGTGAACGTATCGATGAAGCGGCTTTACGCAAGCTTGTAGACCAAAATATCGCCGACGGCGTCGATGGTTTTGTTCCCGCCGGCGGCACCGGCGAGTTTTCCGTTCTTTCCCACCAGGAGCGATTACGCTTGGTCGAGATCGTGGCCGAGCAGGCGGCTGGAAGGGCTACGGTACTGGCCCATACCGGCGCGACTTCGTCCAGGGAGGCCATTGCGCTTTCCAGGCACGCCGAAAGCGTGGGCGCCGACGCGATCATGCTGGCGACCCCGTACTATGAGCCCATCGGTTTTGATGAGGCGTTCGCGTATTACGCCGATGTCGCCGCGGCCACCAGTCTGCCCATTTGCGCTTACAACTTTCCCCCGGCCACCGGGCTGCACCTCGACGTGGAATTCCTGCTGAAGCTTGCCAGGGAGATCCCGCAGGTAAAATACGTCAAGGATTCGTCGGCCAACATCATGCAGATGAGCGCGCTGCTGATGGATCACGCCGATGAAATCACTTTTTTCAACGGCGAAGACGTGCTGATGCTGCCCGCGCTGGTGCTGAAAGCCCCCGGCATGGTCATGGGCACCGGTAACTTTATGGCGCCGGCGCTGGCGAAACTGCAGCGCGCGAGCGAAAGCGGCGACGACCAGACGGTTGCGGATCTCTGGCGGCAGGTTTATCCGCTAATCCGCCTGCTGGGTTCGGGTCGCTACAACAGCGGCATCAAGGCCGCCTGTGAAATGCTTGGCCTGGGCGTCGGGCCGGTGCGCGCGCCGATCCCGCCTTATTCCGCCGCTCAGAAAGAGGCGCTCAGGCAGGCCATCGCCGCCATTGACCCGGCATTGCTGACCGGCGCGGCGCGCCGGTAACCCAACGGTGCCGGCAACCCCGTTACGCCGGCCGTTAAGAACCATCATTGGAGAGGTAGTATGAAAGCAAAAATATTTTCCGGGGTGATCCCGGCGTTGATGACGCCATGCACGCAGGCCAGGCAACCCGACTTCGATGCCCTGGTGCGCAAAGCGCAGGAATTGATTGGCGCGGGCATGTCGGCGGTGGTGTATTGCGGTTCGATGGGCGACTGGCCGCTGCTGACCGACGCGCAGCGCATGGAAGGGGTGGAACGCCTGACCCGGGCCGGCATTCCGGTCATCGTCGGCACCGGCGCGGTGAACACCGCGCAAGCGGCGGCCCATGCCGCCCACGCGCAGAGCGTGGGGGCCAAGGGCCTGATGGTGATTCCGCGTGTGCTGTCGCGCGGTTCGGTGATCTCGGCGCAAAAAGAACACTTCAAGGCCATTCTTGCCGCCGCGCCCGATCTGCCCGCGGTCATCTATAACAGCCCCTATTATGGTTTTGCCACCCGCGCCGATCTCTTTTTCGCCTTGCGCGGCGAACATGCCAATCTGGTCGGTTTTAAAGAGTTCGGCGGCATGGACGACCTGCGCTACGCCGCCGAGAACATCACCAGCCGCGACGATGACGTCACGCTGATGATCGGCGTCGACACCGCCGTGGTACACGGCTTCGTCAACTGCGGCGCCACCGGCGCCATCACCGGCATTGGCAACGTGCTGCCCGAAGAAGTGCTGCATCTGTGCAATCTTTCCCTGGCCGCGGCGGCGGGCGACAGCGACGCGCGCCTGCGGGCGCAGGAGCTGGAGCAGGCGCTGGCGATCCTGTCGTCATTCGATGCCGGCCCGGATCTGGTGCTGTTCTTCAAATATATGATGGTGCTGAAGGGGAATAAAGAGTACGCGCTGCACTTTAATGAGACCGACAGGCTTACCGACAGCCAGCGCGGCTACGTGGAAGCGCAGTTGCGCTTATTCAACCGGTGGTATGCCGAATGGAGCCAATTGCCGGGGGCGGTACAGCGCTATAAAAGCGGCATGGAGCGAGCCGCTTAGAAAGGGTTCCAAACGCGATATTCCAGCGTGGTTGCCAAAACCACGCTTTTTTACGCGCCCAGGATCGTTCACGACGCCGCGCGGTGGGACAAAAAGGCCTCGCGGGTTTGTTCAGGCATTTTCCTTTACCTGGCCGGTGGCGATAAGATCCCGATCGACGATTTTCAACTGCGCCCTTTTTTGCGCCTGGCTCATCAGGTGCGCGCGCGCGCGCCGCGCCGCTTCGTGGCCGGAGCCGGTGGCGATCTCCATATTGCCGATCTCGGCAAAATAGTCGCCGGCGAAATGGATATTGACGTCGTCGCGTTCGCAGTAGGCGAGCATCGGGTCAAAATTGAAGCCGGCCGGGCGATAGGTATTGCCCGGCACCCAGCGTTGCACGATGGTTTCCTTCACATGCCCCTGCAATTGCGGGAACATGGTGTAGATATCGGCGAGGTAGCGATCGCGAATCTCATCGTCGGTCAGCTTGAGCATTTCGCGCGCCGGCGTGCCGCCGCAATACACCATCAGGCTACCGCCCGGTTTGCGCGGCCCGGTTCTCAGCGGGTTGGCATGATTGAAAAACATGTCGAACGAGGCGTCCGGCGTGGTGATGGCATAGATATCGTCATAGGGCATGGGACCCGGCTCGTCGGTGATGATCCCCATGGTGGGGAACGGGCCGTACTGGACGCGTTGCAGGGTCTGGCGAACATCATCGGGCATATCGCGCACGATGTCCGCCGCCTGGTAAGCCGGTACCGCCATCACCACTTCCGCGGCGGTTACGCTGTGTTCGCGCCCGTCGGTCTCATAGACCACCGTGACCAGGTCGCCGGTTTTAGTGACCGATTTCACCTGGGTGTGATAGCGCACGCGATCGCCGAGCAGCTCCATCATCACCTCGCCGAAACGGCCCGAACCGCCGTTCAGATTCAGCGCCATGGCATCGCCTTTACCGGCCCACACGGCGCCGAAAAGAGAAACGCCGACCCCCGCGTGCTGGTCTTCCATTTCAGCCGCCGCGCGCCGCGCCGCTGATTTAAACAGCGCTTCCAGCCGTTTGGGCAGGGGGCCCATAAATTCGCGAAAGGATTTATCCGACAGATAGCCGGCGACCCGCGCCCGGCGGCGCTGGTTACTTTCGCCGTACACCGGCGCCATCGCTTTTTGCCAGCCTTTTACGGCCTTGAGAATCCGCATGCCCTTGATGGCCATGGCGAAACGCTCTCGCAGGGTCATCGACAAGGTCAGCGGCAGGGCGGAAACCATTTTCGGCTTGTACACTTTACCGCCCCAATAAATCGCGAATTTATTGCCGGGGATCTTGATGACATCCAGGCCTATGGAATGAAGGATATTGCGCATATGCGACCCCGGCGGCGGAAACAGATGGCCGCCGAGATTCAGCCAATAGTCTCCCCGGGATACCGAGTAGAGACGTCCGCCGAGACGGTGCGATTTTTCCAGCACCAGAATATTCTTATCCCTGAGTTCCCAGGCCGCCGACAAACCCGACGGGCCGCCGCCAATAATCACGACATCAAATTCCGGTTTAACCATTTTTGCTTCACCTCAATCGCTTACGTGCTGATTTGTTCCGCCGCGCGGGGATGTCCCTGGAGGATCATGGCCCGGACGGCGGGAGAAATATCGCGCTTGCAGCCGCTAAGTGTTACGGGTAATATATTACACGTAACACCCTATTGTCAATAATCCGTTATTGCCCAGGTCGGTATCGCGTCCTCAATGTCATCCAGGAGAGTTTAATGAAATTCAATCATTCCAGAGTGTTGTGCCTGATCGCCTCGCTGGCGGCGGGCGCGCTTCCCGCCGCACCCGCCTGGTCGCAGGACGCGATCGCCAAGGCCGATGATGTGGCCGCGCTGCTGCCCCAGTCCATAAAGGACGCCGGCGAGCTGCGTATCGCCGTGCCGGACACGGGGAAACCGCTGGCTTATAAAGAAGACGGCGTGCTTAAGGGGATGGATGTGGATCTCGCACAATCGGTTGCCGCGGTATTGGGGCTGAAGGCCACTATCAACCTGATCCCTTTCGCCACCGCGCTGGCCGGCTTGCAGTCGAATAAATATGATATTTCCTACGGTGAGTTCTATGTCACGACGGAACGATTGAAAGTCGCCGATTTTGTCACCAACTGGCAGGATTTCAGCACGTTCCTGGTAAAAAAAGGCCAATCCTTCCAGGCCAGAACCCTGGCGGATATCTGCGGCCATAAGGTCGGCGCCATGGCCGGTTCCGCGGAGCTGGCCACCCTCAAATCCGCGTCGCTGACGTGTACCGGCAAGGCTTCGGTGATCAGCGCGTTCCCCTCAATCAATAACGCCGTGCTGGCGCTGAACAGCGGCCGGGTGGACGGTGTGCTGATCAACCGTGGCGGGGCGCAGGAATCGATACGCGTTGATGCCGGTCTTATCGCCTCGGGCGAAATCGGCGGGGGACCGACCGCGACCGCGGTGGCGCGCAACGCTCATTCCGCTCAACTGCTGCAAGCGTTGAAAGGCGCCTACGATCGTTTGATCCAGAATGGCGAATACGCAAGGATCCTTGAAAAGAACGATACGGCGTTCGGCGCCGTCAACAGCGCGGAAATCTACCAAGAAGGTGCGACGCCGCCCAAATACAGTTTCTGACGTTGCTCCCGGGGAAGGGAGGCTTGACGAACCGGCGGTTGGCTGTGACCGATGGTAATAAGGAAACGGTATGGCAACTGCCGGATAACGGCCCTGGTGAACGGAATTAACTCCACCGGGTCATAAGAAAATACAATCCATATTGAGAAGAATCTTCATTCGGGCTAAAATGTAGCATGTTATCGACTACCAAAATGTCAGTCTGAGGTTTAAATGGAACAGGAACATCCTATACTGCGGCAGGCCAATCTACGCGATCAGGCGCTGTCTATTCTTAAATTGCGTCTGGTGTCCGGCGATCTGGCGCCGGGCCAGATTTATTCCGCCTCGGCCCTGGCCGAAGAATTAGGGGTGTCCAATAGCCCGGTTCGCGAGGCCATGCTGACGCTGGTCAACCAGGGATTAATGGAAACGGTGCGCAATCGCGGTTTTCGCGTGGTGCATTTCAGCGATAAAGAGCGTCGTAACGTCTATGAGCTGCGCCTGTTGCTTGAAGTGCCGTCGATGGCCAAACTTGCCACGCTCGCGCCGCGGGTGGAAGCGCGCCGGGAGGCGTTTTCCCACATTGCCTCCGACATGGTGGGCTATGCCGAGGAAGGAAATATCGCGGGTTATCTGGAAATGGACCGCCAGTTCCATCTCGGCCTGCTGTCGCTGCTGGAAAATGAGCCTTTGGTGACAATGGTGGAAAACCTGCGCGATCAGTCCCGGCAATACGGGCTCAAGGCGCTGCGCGAAAGCGGCGGACTGGTGAAATCCGCGCAAGAGCATCAACCTATCCTTGATGCTATGTTATCAGGGGATACCGAATTAACCACCCGTCTGATGACCAACCATCTCAGTCATTTAATGAGCGACTGGGCGGGCTGATGTCAGGCGCCGGCAGCCGTTAACGCGATTATGCCGCTCGGCAAAACCCTATTCCGCCGGCGGACACCGCCCGTCCATCGCCCGCCAGGGGTGGTAGTGTTCCGGCAAGCTTAGGGCAATGGATATCCCGCGCGATGACACCCACCCTTATAACACCCCGCCTTGAAACAGGATGGTATCATTTCGCCTGATTGGTTATGCCGAAAGGAATATGAACGGAGGGCACAACGGCGCTCGCGCTCAGTAAATGCCGGGATTGATCGTCAAAAAAGATATGGGGTTTAAGAATCTCCAATACTTTACCCTTTTCAATGCCACCAAGAAAGAAGGCGTCATTTGCCATGACACCCCAGCTTTTTAATGTCGTTAATGCTCTCTCATGCGATGGCGCGTTCCTGGCGGTCACTATCGAAATCCTCAGGCGATTCGCATAACCGGGATGTTTTATCTTGTGTTTTTCTTCCTCGGACTGAATTTTTGCCATCCTGACCAGGAATTCTTTCAGCGGTCCGGGATTATGCGGCTGCATCACGTTCTTCACTTCATTGGCATGGAATTCACCGAGCCCGGAGGTTTGCATGACGGATTCAGAGGCGTCATCGGCCAGAACGCCATCAAAATCGAAGGCGATCCTAAGCGTGGCATCCGTTTCATCGTCGACGAATTTTGAATCCAATACCTGTCCCGCCGGGAATCCTGCCTTGATGGCGGCGTCAACGTCGGCTTTGTTGGCGGACAAAAACAAGGCGATATTAAGCGCGGGAATATACTCATAGGGTGAACGGCCTTGCATGAATATTGCCCTGGTCATACCGAGCTTGTAATGTTCGATGGTTTTCATCACCCGCAATCCGGTATCGGGATCATTCCTTGACAGCAACACGACTTCAACAAGCGGGTCGTTGATCGGATCAGGGCTGAGGTCATTAAGGGAAAGTAAGCGTTTAATAAAGGGAAAGGCGATCCCTTGGGGCAGGGCTTGATTAAGGTGCGCCTCCTGGAATCTTCTGTATTCTTCCTCACCCTGGCTTTTGAATATTTCATCGGATTCTTTCAAATCAAACACAGCACTCGAGGCGACACCGATGACCAGACGGTGTTCAAGGTCGTAAGCCATTTACACTCCCTTATTTTTAGTCCACCGCAATGAAAATGCTGTGATGGAGATCATCTGCATAAAAGCGGCAGCTTGATTTTTGGAATACCTTACCAGCATTCTCAGGTATCGATAGATTTTTCTTAGTGTCGAGTGTCGAAAAAGGAAGCCCATGGGTGCCAAAGAAAAGATCTTCCAGCAGGTTGCCGCCGCGTATCATGATAAGTCCCATGGTTTTACCGCCCAGGATTGCGAATCCTTTATCTCACTTAATCGCAGTGTTATCAGCCATTACCTTAATCGTTTGTGCGAAGACGGGAAACTGCGGAAAGAGAACGGACGGCCGGTTCGTTTTTATCTGGCGGCCGACGGTGAAAATGATGTAAAGGATGCCAGGACACGGCATACCTCCGACCCCTTCGACGCTTTTATCGGCGCCTGCGGCAGCCTGCGACAGCATGTGGATCTCTGCCGGGCGGCGATAAATTATCCGTCGGGCGGTCTGCCGCTGCTGTTGGTGGGAGAGAGCGGCGTAGGGAAAAGCTATCTTGCCGCCCTGATCCACCGTTATGCCGCCGAAAAAGGCCTGATCAGGGCGGGCCGGGGACTGGTGGAATTGAACTGCGCGGATTACGCCAATAATCCTGAGCTGCTGTCGGGTACGCTGTTTGGCTACATCAAAGGCGCATTTACCGGCGCGGATCGGGACCGGCCGGGTCTGCTGGATGAAGCGGACGGCAGCTTTTTATTTCTCGATGAAGTCCATCGCCTGTCGGCGGAAAACCAGGAGAAACTGTTCCTGTTTATGGATAAAGGCTATTTCTACC
The DNA here is from genome assembly GCF_036398755.1 of Acerihabitans sp. NCBI lineage: Bacteria > Pseudomonadati > Pseudomonadota > Gammaproteobacteria > Enterobacterales > Pectobacteriaceae > Acerihabitans > Acerihabitans sp. The sequence continues at coordinate 120,940 of NZ_DASWOM010000017.1, forward strand.
GTTTAGGCGATAACCGCACGCCCCACAAGGTGGAGGTGCGTTTCCTGTTCGCCACCACCGAAAATACCGATAACGTGTTGCTCAACACCTTCCGGCGGCGTATTCCCATCAAGGTGGAACTGCCCAATTTTTCCGCGCGTCCGCTGACGGAGAAGCTTGCGCTGGTGGAGACCTTTATACGGCAAGAGGCGCGACGGCTCCGGCAGGACATTACCGTCGATACGCTGTTGGTCAATCAGCTCATCACCACGCCGGTACTGGGTAATATCGGGGAAATCAAAAACCAGATAAAAGTGCTGTGCGCGGCGGCCTATTCTCGTCATCTGGACGGAAGCGCGCTCGTCCTGGCTGCGCCATTGCCCGCCGGCGACGGCCCGCGCGATATCCTGACCATCGGCCACGCCGGCAGGCAGGATCACGACGCCGTGCTGTTGCGCCTGCTGGCCAATGAGCTGGATGACGATAAGCTGCTAGAGGAATTTTGCCACAGCGCCAATATTCCCCTGTTTGCCCGCAAGCTGGAATACCTGCTCACCGGCGGCAAGGGATTGCTGCCGCCGGAAAGGGTCTATTCCGGCGTGATCTGGCAATGGCTGACGCAGGTAATGGATGAACTGGAAGAAAACACCGGCATAGAGGCGGGTCCGGGATTACGTAAATTCATTTATCTGTGTCTGGTGTATTGTCTGAATGTGCCGATGCTGCCCGAGCGTATCGCCGGCCTGCGTGAAATCACCGACTATACCGCGCAGAAAGCCAAAATGCTGGCGGAGGAGTGCCTGGCGCTTTTGAGCGCCAGGCTGGGCAAGGGGGACATCGGCCTGATGATGCCGCTGTTGAGCGCCGCGTTTCACCATGGGGTGGAAAAAGAGGAGTTTATGCAAGGGGTTATCGTCTCCCATGGCAAAGCAACGGCGTCAAGTATTGCCGGCACGGCCAACAAATTGACCGGGGGCTATTATCTCAAGGCGTTCGATATGCCGTTTTCGGTGAATACCCGCGGCATTATCGATATGCTGATTCAGCATTTGGAAAGTATAAAAAACAGTACCGGCCTGATTATCCTGGTGGACATGGGTTCCCTGAAAGAAATCTACGAAGAGATTAAGCTGCATCTGCACGGTGATTTACTGGTCATGAACAACGTTACCACCTCGATGGCCCTGGATATTGCCGATAAAATCCAGCACCGGCTGTCGATGAAAGAAATAGTGGACAGTATAAAAGGCGCTTATGAGGTGGAGGCGCGCTATTACGCCGGCATTGTCAAAGGCAACAAGGTCATTATTTCCTGCATTTCCGGCGCCGGGATATCGCGTAAGCTCAAAGAAGTGGTGCAGCGCTATCTTATCAATGATCGCATTGATATCGTCACGATGGAATATGATGACCTGAAATGGAAACTCAGCAAATCGGATAGCGCGCTGAACGGCACCAAGCTGATTATTACCACGACCGATCTGGATGTCGGCTATATCCCGCTGATCAATGTCCAGCAATTGCTAAAGGAAAAGTCGGCGCTGTTATGGCAGAACTATTTTACCGGGCTGATTCCGCCGGAACGCATTGAACCCTTGATTGATGATGTGGTGAAACTGTTTACCGTCGAAGGTGTCGCCAGCCATCTTGCTTTCCTTAATCCAACGGTGGTTATCGAGGAGATCGACAGCGTGATCAAACAATATGAAGGGTATTATAAAATCCATTTCGAAAGCTATCTGCGGATCAATCTGTTTATGCATATTGCGGCGATGATCGAGCGTTTGATGATAAATGACGCCATGCGCCACCGGGACGATGCCATTCTCACGCCGCAGCAGCGGGCTTTTATTGAAATCCAGCCGGAGATATTCCAAATGCTTCATCGCAAATACCGGGTGGTGCTAACGCTGACGGAATCGCTGATGATTTATGAACTCATGGAGCCTTGGATTACCGCGGAAACCGGCCTGCCGACGCTGTCTAAATAACGGTCGGGCAATCTGTCTAAAAACGGATAATGCGTCTAAAACCCTCCCTTTAACATACTATCTTATTGATTTTACTTGTTATATATAACATGGCACGCCTATTGCTCTTATTCTCCCAACGTCGAAAAAAAGGTGGGGGCAAAAGGCAATGATGGAAAATACGTGGCTGGATCTACAGCGCAAGGTCGTGATTGTCACCGGCGGAAATTCGGGGATAGGAAAGAAGATAGTTGAAAATCTGCATGGAAACAGGGCGCGGGTCGTGGTGGCGGATATCAGCCAGCCGGCGGCGGCGGAACGTTTGGCTGATGTGGACTATATCACATGCGACATTACCCGCCGCGGGGACGTGGAGCACATGGTGCGGAACGTCGCGGCCAAATTTACCCGTATCGACGGCCTTATCAATAATGCCGGGGTAAACCGCGCGCGCCTGCTGGTGGATTATTACCAAAAGGAGCCGGGGTATGAACTTACCGATGAAGATTTCGATTTTATGGTGGGGGTTAACCAGAAAGGCCTGTTTGTCTGCTCGCAGGAAGTGGCGCGGCTGATGATTAAACAGCGGTCCGGCGTGATTGTGAATATTCTGTCCGAGGCGGGACTGGAGGGATCGAAAGGACAAAGCTGCTATGCCGCCACCAAAGGCGCGGTCCAGGGTTTTACCCTCTCCTGGGCCAAGGAGCTGGGCGGCTTCGGGATCCGCGTGGTGGGCGTCGCGCCCGGCATCAACGAGCGTACGCCGATGGGAAACGATCTGCACCGCAAGGCGCTGGCCTATACCCGCGGCATCGATATGGCGGAAATAGACGGGGATTATAGCCAAAAACTACCCCTTGGCCGCAGCGGCAGGCTGGAGGAAATAGCGGACCTTGTTTGCTACCTGGTCTCCGATCATTCCAGTTATATCACCGGGACAACCATTAACATCACCGGAGGAAAATCGAAAGGTTAAAACCGGCCGGCCGCTTTTTAAACCGGGCGGGTGGTCCGGGAGTGATATTTTTTCAAATGACGTCGTAAAGGGTGGGTATAACCAATGCATGATGTAGAAAACAGACCCTGGATTTTAATTATAACGCACGGGCAATTTGGCAAAGAGTTGCTCAATAGTTGCGAAATGGTTTTGGGAAAAATGGAAAATGTGTACTGTTTTTCTTTACTTGTGGGCATGCCGCCGGAACAACTGATCGAAAATGTGGCGGCGGTAATGGATAGCGCGCCGGCGCACAGCATTATTCTCACCGATATCTATGCGGGCACACCATCGAACGTGGCGGCGGTTTTCGCCAAAAAAAAACAGTGTCCGGTCATCTGCGGGCTTAATTTGCCCATGCTTATCGAAGCGGAAATGTCGCGCGCGGAAACCGGGGGGGATGAATGGGCGAAGAGAATTATCGATGCGGGCAACGAAAGTATAAAAAATATTACCAGAATAATAAATGAGAGGTAATCTTATGAAGAACATCAAACTGGTACGAGTCGATTTTCGTCTGATCCACGGCCAGGTCATCACCAAATGGCGCAATATCATTGCCGCAACGGAAATCATCATTATCGATGATAAATTATCCAAAGACGGTTTTCTGTCGGATATTTATGTCATGGCGGCACCGCCGGGCGTTAAAGTCCTGGTGCTGTCTGAAAGCGATTATATCGAAAAGGCAACACAGGGTAATTTCAGCGACGGTAAGGAAAATGTATTGATATTATTCAAATCAATCGCCAATGTACGCAGAATCATCGAAAAAGGACAGCATTTTCCTGAATTGCAAATTGGCGGCTTGGGCGGTGGCGTTAATAGAAAGAGTGTCGTGAACGGTATTTCCATCGATGATCAGGATTTGGAAGATTTAAAATACCTCCAGCAGCGAAACATCAATATCTATTTCCAGGTGACGCCGGAAGAAGTCAGGCTGACGTTGGGAAAAGCAATTACTAAATTAGAGGGATGATCATGTTAGAAGTAGCGATATTCACCGGTCTTTGGTATTGGATATGTAAAACCGATATTGGTTATGCGATAACGCATGCCATCCGTCAACCGCTATTTTCGGCATTGATTATCGGTATCCTGATGCAAGACGTTACCCAGGCAATTATTATCGGCGCCGCCATACAGATATTGTATATCGGTTTGGTCGCCGCCGGCTCCAACCTGCCGGCCGATGATTGCCTGGCCGGCCTGATTGCCATACCCCTGGCGCTCAATACCGGCCTAAGCCCGGAACTGGCCATCGCCATCGCCGTGCCGGTAGGGGTGATGGGCGTCTTTATCGATCAGTTCCGCAAAACCGTCAACGCTTTTTTTGTCCATATGGCGGATAAATACGCCGAGGAGGGCAACACCACACAGATCAAACTGTGCGCCATGGTGTATCCCACCATTCTGGGATTTTTCCTGCGATTCCCCATTCCTTTTCTGGCGAATATGTACGGTAAGGACACCATCAATAATTTTCTCAATAGCGTACCGCCATGGCTGATTCACGGCTTCAGCGTCGCGGGCGGATTGCTGCCGGCGCTGGGCTTTGCGCTGACCATGTTCGTCATCGGCAAAAAGGAGCTGATGCCATGGTTTATCATCGGCTATTTCCTCGTGCAGTTCAGCGGTATTCCGGTATTCGGCGCGGCGATCTTCGGCCTGAGCGCGGTACTGTTGTTGGCTCATTACCAGAACAAAAAAGAAGCGTGAGGCGGAAAAATGGAAAAGAAACTGATTACTGAAAAAGACGTCAAGAACAGCTGGCTCTATTATTATATCGTCGCTGAAATGGGCATTTCCTATGAACGCTTACAGGCGCTGGGTTTTGTCACGTCGCTGATCCCCATTCTGGAAAAGCTTTACCCGGATGAAGAAGATTTGAAGCAGGCCCTTAAGCGTCATCTGGTGTTTTATAACACCGAAGCCGTTTATGGCGCTCCCATCAACGGTATCGTGATTGCGATGGAAGAGCAGAAAGCCAATGGCGCCGATATTGACGATGACGCCATCACCGGCATTAAAACCGGGCTGATGGGGCCGATGGCGGGCATTGGCGACTCTATCGACTGGGCCACGCTAAAACCGATTATTTTCGGCCTGGCGGTGACGCTTTCAACCAACGGCAGTATTCTGGGGGCATTCTTCCTGCTGTTATTGCCGATCATCCAGATTGTGGTGGGGCGCAAGCTCGCCGCCTACGGTTACCGCACCGGGCAGGCGTCCATCAGGGAAATTTTGCAGTCCGGCCATATAAAAACCCTGATCACCGGCGCCAGCACCCTGGGTTTATTCATGATGGGGGCGTTGTCATCCACCTATGTGAAAATCAGCACGCCCATCCAATTCAGCTTTGGTTCAGGGAACAAACCATTTGTATTGCAAAATGTCATTGATAATATTGTCCCGGGAATATTACCCCTGCTGGCGGTGTTCGGTATTTATTGGTGGCTGCTGAAAAAGAACCAGAATTTCACCATCATAATGGTGTTGATTATTTTTATCTCTATAGCGGGTTCATTGGTGGGATTATTTTAATCCATGAATGCCGTCCTTAAACAGGAGGAGTCATGAACGCCATTCATTTTGGTGCGGGCAGTATCGGCCGGGGTTTTATTGGCGATTTATTGCACAATGACGGTTATGCCATTGCCTTTGTTGATGTCAATACTGAACTCAATAAACAAATCAATCATGACAATGGTTATGATTTATACATTATTGAAAAGGGCTATGAAAAAAAATCCATTGATCGCTGTACCGCCTGGTCCCCACTGACGGACCGGGAAAAAATACGTGCGCTGTTCGTCGAGGCGGACATTATCACCACCTCGGTCTGGGCCGACAATCTGGCGAAAATCGCCCCGGTGATACTGGACGGGCTGAAAGAAAGGCGGCATCGGCACAAAGCAAGAATCAATATCATCACCTGTGAAAACGCCTTGTTCAACGGCGATATGCTGCGCCGGGCCGTGCTTGATCTGGACAACAGCCTAACGGCGCCGGCGCTGGACGCGTTAGCCTGTTTTCCCAATACCGCCGTTGACCGCATGGTGCTGAATTCCCGCCGCGACGGCAAGGATACGGTGGATATCGGCGTGGAATACGAGCTGGTTATTGAACGCAGCCGGCTGGCCGATCCGGAAAAACCACCCATTACCGGCGCCGTTTATACCGCTGGTTTGCAGCAATACCTGGAGCGCAAGCTCTATGTGATTAACGGCGGCCACGCCTGGGCCGGCTACATGGGGTATGTACTGGGCTACGACATTATCCAGGACGTCTTTGCCGACGATACGCAGGTTCTTGCAGTGAAAAACGCCATGGGGGAGGCGGCGGACCTGCTAAGCCATAAATATGATTTCAGCCGTGACGATCTGGACCGTTATATCGATTTTGCCATTAACCGGTTTAAAACCCCCGGCATCAGGGACACCATAAGCCGGGTATGCCGCTCGCCCATCCGTAAACTGTCGCCCAATGACCGCCTGGTCGGGCCCTGCGCGCAGTGCGAGGCCGCGGGATTAGAAAATAGCGCCTTATTGGCGGGGATCGCTGCGGCGTTTTTATTCGAGAATCCGATGGATGAACAATGCAATGAATTGCAGGCGGCTATTCAGCAACAGGGCATCGGCAAAGCCGTCACGCGCTATACCGGTATTGGGGATGCGTCGCGTATGCATCGGGAAATTGTTCAATGCTATGCCAGGTTAAAAGAAATTAAAAATACGCACCGTTAATTTGAACTGAAATTATATTCCGTTACGCGTGAGGACGATGTCTTTTACTAATAAAGAAGGATTCCTTATTGCCGTAAAGCTGGTGGCCAGTATGCAAGCCAATAAAGCTTATTCAAACGAAATAGACGGTGCGGTGGTTTTCTTAATCAATATGTAAATAAGGAATGACTGTATGAAACTTCAATTGGCCCTTGACGAGTTAAAGCTGGTGGATGCGTTGGCATTGGCGGAAAAAGTCATTGATTACGTCGATATTATTGAAATTGGTACGCCGTTTGTTATCGATGAGGGAATGAATGCGGTACGGCAATTCAAATCGCGCTTCCCCGGTAAAGAAATTCTCGCCGATGAAAAAATCATGGATGGCGGTTATCTGGAATCGACATTGGCGTTTGAAGCCGGCGCTGACTATGTCACGGTCTTGGGGGTGACGGATATCCTGACGGTAAAAGCCTGTTTACGGGCAGCCCATGAGTATCACCGGCAGGTGGTGGTGGATATGATTTGCGTGGATGACCTGCCGGCCCGGATCCGGGAAATGGAAGCCGCCGGCGCGCATATCCTGGCGGTGCACACCGGGGCGGATCAGCAAGCGGCGGGGCGGCATCCCATTGAGGATCTCAAAATCATGCTCAAGCATGTCACGCGTGCAAAAGTTTCCGTGGCGGGGGGAATCAACAGCAAAACCATTGAGGAGTATGCCGTCCTGCGGCCCGATATTGTTATTGTCGGTTCGGCCATTACCCATGCCGCCGATCCGGCGCAAGAGGCCCGCCTCATCAAGCAGGCCATGCTGCAGCATCTATCATAAGGAGTGAATAAAATGGCGCATTGTCAATATCTTCTCTCTATTATCAAAGAGCTGTCTGAAGATGCCTTACAGGTGGACGGGGCGAGCGTGGACAAACTGTGCGATGTAACCCTGAATGCCGGGCGGGTGTTTGTCGCCGGTGCCGGGCGTTCCGGGTTTGCCGCCCGGGCGTTTGCCAACCGGCTGATGCACCTGGGTTTCACCGTGTATTTTGTCGGCGAACCCACGACGCCGTCCATCCAGAAAAATGATCTACTGGTGATAGGATCGGGCTCGGGAGAAACGGCAAGTTTGGTCTCCATGGCGCAAAAAGCGCATAAGCAACAGGCTAAAATCGCGACCTTAACGATTTTCCCCGAGCATACCATCGGCGCGTTATCCTCGGTATGCGTTAAAATTCCCGGCGTGACCGCCAAAAGTGAAGAGCTCTCCCAAAAGGCCGATTCGGTACAGCCGTCCGGCTCCTCGTTCGAACAGTTGAGTTGGTTAATCTATGATAGCGTCATTATCAAATTGAAAGAAATCAAACAACAGACGGACGCGCAAATGTATTGCCGCCATGCCAATCTGGAATGAAAAGACAGGGAACCCGGCGGGACGCTCCGCCGGGTTCCCTCACGCCATCATGCCGGTTTTTCCCGCCTTTATTGCACCAAAATATGGCGCCCCGCCGGCACAGTAGGTGCACAGCGCCAGTGCATGGCCGCGCTTTTTTTGAATAAAACCCGATAAATCAATGAACTTCCCTTTGGCATAGCTCTTGCATACCAGCATATATATAAGATGGTATACAAGTTTAATCATTCTCCGCATTCTCCGTTGAACGGGGCGGGAAAGTTTAAAAGGGTGTTTATTAATCACACTGCATGAGGTCGGGTTGAAGACATGATGAAAAAAAAAGCAAGCGGCCAGGGGATCTCCCGCCGGGGTCTGTTAAAAGGCATGGGTATCGCTACGCTGGCCGGCGCCGCGGGCCTGTCGATGGCTCCCGCCTTTGCCAAAGAGCGCAGCGTGCGCATTTCCAACTTCGGCGGATTTTTTGAAAAGGCCTTTAAGGAACATGTTTATCCGGCTTTTACCCAGGCCACCGGCATCAAGGTTGTGTCGTCGCCGCAATCCGCCAGCGAGCAGTTCCTGATGCAACTGAGCCAATCCAATAAAGCCGGGTCGGTGCCGATGGATATTTGCTGCGTCCAGCAAAGCGATCTGCTGCGCGGACGCAGCCAGGGTCTGTGGAAATCCGTTGCCGCCGGCAAAGTGCCGAATCTGGGCAACCTGATGCCGGCCTATCGCCAGGAGACGGGCGCGGATGTGGATAATGTCGCGGCCATGGGCTGGTACCTGACGTTTGTCACCAATACGGAGGAGGTGTCGACCGCCCCCACCAGTTGGCGGGCGCTGTGGGAAAAGAATCCCCAGGCCTGGGGATTGCAGGGGGGCGCCTCGACGGTATTGCTGGAAATCACCGCCGCCACGTTCTTTGAAGGCGGTAAAACGCTGCAAACCAAAGAAGGCATCGACCAGGTCATCGCCAAGATAGCCGAGTTGAAACCCAACGCCAAAATCTGGTGGACCGATGAAGGCACCATGCAAACCGCCTTGCAAAACGATGAGGTGAAGGGCGGTTTGTACTACCACGATGTGTCGATGATCATGAAAGGCGAAGGCACGCCGGTACTGTCCACCTTCCCGCAGGAAGGGGCGGTGCAGGGATTTAACTCCTGGTGTTTGCCCAAGGCCGGCCAGTCCGCCGACGAGGCGCAGGAGTTCCTTAACTGGAGCTGCACGCCGGAATGCCATCAGCTGATTGCCCGGGGCGTCGGCGCCGCGCCGCTGCTCCCGCGCGCCAAACTCAACCTGACGGACGCCGAATTCGCCGCCGTGTCGTCGGAATCCACGCCCATTTTGGTCAATGCCGCCGTCAAGGTGAAGTATGCCGACTATCTGGCGCAGCAGTTTCTGAAAATGCTGACCGTCTGAGGAGCTTGCGATGAACGGGTTAGCGGTGGTGGAGATCACCAAGATGTACGGTACGCAGCCGGCGGTGGACCATATTTCCCTGCATGTGCCCCGGGGCGAGCTGGTGTGCTTCCTCGGGCCGTCGGGATGCGGCAAAACCACCCTGATGCGCATCATAGCCGGGCTGGAGCAGCCCGATTCGGGCGCCATCGTGCTGGAAGGGCAGGATATTACCCGCCGGCCGGTGCATGAACGCAATTTCGGCATGGTATTCCAGGCGCTGGCGCTATTTCCCCACCTTAGCGTGGCGGAAAATATAGGATATAGCCTGAAGATCAAGGGCATCGTGGCCAGCGAGCGCCAGGCGCGGGTCGCCGAATTATTATCCCTGATCGATCTGGACGGGGTCGGCCAGCGGCGTATCGATCAATTGTCCGGCGGCCAGCGGCAGCGGGTGGCCATTGCCCGCGCCCTGGCGCAGCAGCCGGCGGTGTTTTTAATGGATGAACCGCTGTCGGCGCTGGATGCGCGGCTGCGCGATCATATGCAACTGGAAATCCGCCGGTTGCAGCAGAAGCTGAAAATCACCACTATTTTTGTCACCCACGACCAGCGGGAAGCCATGACCATCGCCGATCGCATCGTGGTGATGGCCAACGGCCGGGTACAGCAAATCGGCACGCCCAGCGAAATTTACCACCAGCCGGCCAACCGGTTCGTCGCTAATTTTATCGGCCAGAGCAATCTGTTCGAGGTGCAATCCCTGGGCGGCGGCGAGGTACGCCTGGGCGACGCCACCCTGGCCGTGGCGCGCGTGCCGGCGGACGTGGCGGCGGGCGCCACCGCCACCTTATGCATCCGCCCGGAGGATGTGCTGCTCGGTGCGCCGGGGACCGGCCTGCTGCAGGGCGATATCGTGCAGGTGCGCGATCTGGGCAGCAGCATTGATATCCGGCTGCGCTGCCAGCACACGGATATTTTGGCCAGCACCACCGCCGCCCACTGGCGCCCGCTGTCGGCGTACACCCGTATCGGCGTCAGTTTCCCCGCCGACGCCGCGCAATTGCTCTCCCATTAGCCGCCGAGGTACGTTATGTCGACTGTTGTTCATTCCCGCGCCCCGGCGTCGCCCGTGGCGCGGCGGCGCCCCGGCTGGGGCCTGCTGTGGCCGCTGGCGATGATCCTGGTATTTATCGCCATCCCCTTTGTGCTGCTGCTGCGCGCCAGCGTTTCGCGGCTGGACCCGAACGCCATCGAGGGCAGCGGTTTTACCCTGCATGCCTACGGTCAACTGCTGCAGCCGGTGGTGCTGGACGCTATCGGGTTTTCGGTGATGCTGGCCTTTATCGTGGCCAGCATCAGTTTGCTGGTGGCGCTGCCCACCGCCTGGTCGATTGCGGGTATGTCGCGGCGCGGGCAGGTTGTCTGGCTGATTGCCCTGCTGAGCACCTTCGCCCTGTCGGAGGTGCTTATTACGTTTGCCTGGCAAATCCTGCTGTCGAAAAAGGCCGGGATTTCCAATCTGGCGGTGCTGGCGGGGCTGCTGGACAAGCCTGTTTCGCTGTTGCCCAGCTTCGGCGGCATGGTGGCCTGCATTACCTATATGGTGATCCCGTTCAATATCCTGACGCTCTATCCCGCCATGTCCCGTTTCGATCACAGTTATCTGGAGGCGGCCCGCACCCTCGGCGCCAGGCCGCTGCGCGCATTTTGCAGCGTGCTGCTGCCGCTTATCGGCAAGCCGCTCGGGGCGGCTTATATCATGAGCCTGGTTTTTACCCTGGGGTCGTACGTCGCTCCGCTGGTATTGGGCGGTCCCGGCAACTGGACCATCGGCGTGGTCATCAGTGAAACCGCCATGAGCGGACATAATATGCCGATGGCGGCGGCGATATCGGTGCTGCTGCTGGCGGTGACGCTGCTGCTGATCGGCGGCGTGGCGAAGTTCAGCGCGAAAGGGGAGACCGTATGAATCGTCTAGTGGCCTTGATGTCCCAACGCCTGCTGCTGTTGCTGCTGGCCCTGTTTATCGCCATGCCGCTGTGCGTGGTGGTGGCCATCAGTTTTAACGCCACGTCCAGGATGGTGTTTCCGCCGGACGCCTGGAGCCTGCGCTGGTATCAGGACTTTTTTTCCGATCCCGGCTGGGTGGCGGCCTTCGAACGTTCCGTGGCCATCGCCGCGCTGGCCTCGCTCCTGGCCACCAGCATCGCTTTGCCGCTGGCGTTTATCGCCTGGCAGCGGCGTTCGCGTCTGGCGCGGTTATTAAGCGGCGCCGGCACCATGCCTTTTATGCTGCCGCCGGTGATTATCGCCATCCTTTTTATGCTGTTGTGGGGGTTCTTGCGCCACGTGGGGCAGATTGAAAACACCATTATCAGCCACGGCATGACCTTTCTGGCCCTGCCGCTGGTGCTGCTCAGCCTGGGGTTTAAACAAATCGACTCCAGCCTGGTGGAGGCCGCCAGGACGCTGGGCGCGCGCCAGCGCCATATCATCAGCGGCATCGTATTGCCGCTGATTACGCCCTATATCGCATCCAGCCTGATTTTCGTCGCCATCCTGAGCATGAATGAGTATCTGATTGCCTATATGGTGGCCGGATTTACGGTTGAAACCCTGCCGGTCAAGGTGTTTTCCAGCCTGCGGACCGGTTTTACCCCCACCATGTGCGTCGGGGCGGTGCTATTTATGCTGGTCGGTCTGATGGGGTTTATCGCCATCGCCTGGCTGGACAATTTGCCCAGGCTGCTGGGCGGCAAACATTAACCTTAAAGGGAATACCATGACGGCAAAACGTAAAAATAACCCGATTATTGTCGGCCGGCCCGTGTTGATTGTGGTCGATATACAAAAAGGCGGCCTGAGCGAGGACGACACCTGCGGCATCGCCTCCATGCCGGGCATGATCCCCAACATGCAACGCGCGCGCGGCGTGATTGACGCGGCGCGCGCCAATGGGGTGCCGATTATTTTTTTACAGGAAGTCCATCGCCCGTCCGGCGTGGATTTCGGCCGCGAGCTGGACGGGGACGAGGACGAGCATTTGGTTGAAGGCTGGGAAAGCACCGAGATCGCCGCCGACGTGGTGGGACTGCGCCCGGATGATTATGTGATCCAAAAACGCCGTTATTCCGGGTTTATCGGCACCGATTTACCGATATTGCTGCGCGGATTGAAAGCGGAAACCCTGATCCTGGTAGGCGGGCTGACCAATGTGTGCATCCATTACACCTTTGCCGACGGCCATCAAAGCGATTACCACTGCCGGGTGGTGGAAGACTGCGTCGGCGGGTCGGACCTGGCGGCCCATCAGGCCGCGCTGACCGCGATGGAATATTTGCAGCACGGGGCCCGGCGCAGCGCCGTAGAGATGATTGCCGCCTTTGGCGAACACGGCCGCGGCGCATTGCCGCTGCAGGCGTCGGCGTAAACCGGAAGTCAGCTAAACAGGAGGGTTCCATGCAGACATCCCTGGTCCGCACCGCCTGGCGGGCGGTGCGTGAGGAAATAGAGCGCCACTATGGCGTGCTCTGGAATTCGCCCGAACTGCCGTGCATGGAGTACGGCGCGGCAAAGGCGCTGTGCGCATGGCTGGAAGGCCACGGATTTAGCGTGGAGCGCGGGGTTAACGGCATTCCCACCGCCTTTATCGCCCGCAAATACCTGGGGCCGGGGCCGTGCATCGGCATTCTGGCGGAGTACGATGCCCTGCCGGGGTTGGCCAACGCCTGCAGCGCGCAGCGCGCGCCGCTGCCCCAGGAGGCGGGCCATGCCTGCGGGCATAACCAGATCGGTCCCACCAATGCCGGCGCGGCCATCGCCGCCGCCGATGCGGCGCAGCGGGCGGGACTGGGCGGGGAAATCCGGGTGATCGGCTGCCCGGCGGAAGAGATCCTGTGGGGCAAGGTGGCGCTGTTTCACACCGGCGCGTTTGCCGGCTGCGACGCGCTGCTCACCTCGCACGGCGATTACCAGAACGGCGCTATCTCCCGGCCGTGCCAGTCAGCCGCCACCGGGGAATTCGTTTTTCTCGGCGAGAGCAGCCACGGCGGTTTCAATGGTAAAATCAACGCCCTGGAAGGCGCGGAAGATGCCATTGTCGCCTTGCGCGAACTGGGCCGGCGTTATGCCGATACCCCGCTTAAGCATGTGATACGCGGCAATATGCATATGGCCGGGGTGGTGCCGGACGACGTCAGGCTCTATTTTACCCTGCGTCATCCGGATGTGGCGCGGGCGCAAGAGGTGTACGATGCGGTTATCGATCTGTGCCGATCGGTGGCGGAGCGCGCCGGCCTGGCCTGGCGCCATCTGCCCATTGCCAGCTGCCGGGGCTACCTGCCCAACGCGGCGCTGGGCCAGGTGCTGTTCGACGGCCTGCGCACGGTGGGGCCGCCGCGGTGGGACGACGCGGATCTGGCCTGGATGGAGAGCCTGTCGACGGCCTGCGCGCCGGGACAGGCGATGCAACTGGACCGCGGCCTGGCCCTTTATGACGAGGGGCAGGACTACTTCTGCCAGGATGACGGCGAAGTCAGTTGGCGCATCCCCCTGGGCCGGGTGAACTGGGCGTTTCCGCAGCAGGTGCCGATCCATCATTGGGGCTGGACCGCGCTGACCGGGCATCAGGCGGGCCGGGCCGGAGCGTTAATGGCCTCGGAGGCGCTGGCCATCGCCTGCGTCCGGCTGCTGGCGCAACCGGCGCTGGTCGCCCAGGCCAAGGATGAATTAACCCGGCGCGTAGGCGGCCGGGAGTTAAGCCCGCCGCGCCTGGGCGCCTGGCTCACCCTGACCGGCAATCCGCGCAGTTTCTGGGACGCCACCTGGACCGAGGGCGAAAGCTCGGCCGATGGCGGCGCGGCCGGGTCGGCAATCGATGGGGCGACTATCAGTGGAACGGCTATCAATAAATAACGCTGGATTTCCCGAGGAAGGCTATGCAAGCGACATCTGACCCACAAGATCGGCCGGTCAAGGACCGTCCCGAAGGCATCGCCGAACGTATTTATGCGCAGCTGCGCGATGATATCTTTGAACTGCGGCTGATGCCCGGCGATCGTTTCAGCGAAGGGGATATCGCCCGGCGCATGGAAGTCAGCCGCACGCCGGTGCGCCAGGCGCTGTTTCGCCTGGAACGCGAGGGCTACCTGGAAGTGTATTTTCGCAGCGGCTGGCAGGTGCGGCCGTTTGATTTTCGTCATTTTGAAGAATTGTACGATGTCCGCATCGTACTGGAACTGGCGGCGGTGCAGCGCCTGTGCGAACGGGCGCAGGCCGATGTCTATCCGGCGCAGCTGGACGAACTGCGCGCCGCGTGGATGGTCCCCCCGGCGCGGCAGCTTACCGCCTGCGCCGACGCGTCCGCGCTGGATGAGCGCTTCCATAACGCGCTGGTGGAAACCACCGGCAACCGGCAGCTGACCACCATGCATTGGGAAGTGACCGAAAAAATCCGCATTATCCGGCGACTGGATTTTACCCAGCCGGTGCGTATCGCCGCCACCTACCAGGAGCACAACGCCATTTTGCAGGCGATCCTGGCGCGGCAACTGCCGCAGGCGCAGCGGTTGCTGACGGAGCATATACTGGCCAGTAAACTGGTGGTGCGCAATATTACATTGCACATGTTGAGCATGGCGCGCACGCCGCTATAAAAACCAACCAACCGACAAGGTAGAGATTAACCATGCCGACCTCACTCGCCGCCACCATGAAAATCTGCCGCCCCTGGCCGGGTATCATCGCGTTTTACGACGGCCGCATCGCGGGCAAGCGGCTGTATTCCGAACAGGATAATTGGCTGGATAACGGCGCCTACTCGCTGGGAACCGCCAGCTATGCCATCGTCGACGGGGCCGAGGCCGTGGTCTACGACACCCATATGACGCAGGATCACGCGCGGGTGATTCGCCGCACGCTGGAAGAGGAGGGCGTCACCTCGATTCGCGTGGTGCTCAGTCATTGGCATACCGATCACGTGGCGGGCAACCAGGTATTCGCCGACTGCGAAATCATCGCCTGCGAGCTGACCCGGCAATTGCTGATTGAACATCGGGAACAGTTGGAGCACGGCGCACCGCCCATCCGTCCGCTGATTTTACCCACCACCACCTTCGAAGGGCAATTGGCGCTGCGGGTGGGCAAGCTTGAGCTGGAACTGCGCCAGCTGGATATTCACAGCCGTGATGGCGTGCTGGTGGCGATCCCCGCGCTGCGGCTGGTGCTGGCCGGCGATACCCTGGAAGATCCCCTGACCTACGTGGCCGAGCCCGCCAGACTTAACCCTCATTTACGCGGCCTGGCGCAGTTTATGACCTGGGAATTCGACTGGATTTTACCCAATCACGGTCGTTACGCGACGATCGCGGCGGGCGGATACGGGCGCAACCTGATTACCGCCACCCAGCGTTACACCGAACGCCTGCTGGAGCTGGTCGAGCGACCGGAGCTGGCCGAACTGCCGCTGGAGGAGTTCGCCGCCGGGGCGTTCGCCACCGGGGCGATAGCCTACTTCGCGCCGTATGAACCGGTGCATCGCAATAATATCCGCCAGATGCTGGCGCTGGCCGCGGTCAAGGCAAATAGCGCCGACGGCAAATAGCGCCGGCGGCATACTGAAGCCGCGGCGCGGACTTGCGGCGCGCCGTTGGCCGTCGACGCCTGCGCCGGCCAGCGGCATTACGCGTTAACGCAGCCCGGAAGCGCGGCGCCTTTGCCGGCCGCGCGGGCCGGCACAGTCCTGGTTATTCCCCGCGGGCCTGATAGGCCTTCCAGCCGCCGAATCCGGTAATATCCCTGGCGCCTTTTAGCCCCAGCGGTTCGCAAATAAATCCTTTAACGCTGCGCCCGTCCGCTAACGTCAGGGTGCCGATGCCCAGGGGCGCCGGGATTTCGGCGACAAACTCGCCGAAGCGCGCCAAGGGTATATCCCACAGTTCCACCGCGATACTGGCCCCGGATTCCGATTTGACCAGGCCAGGCTTGGGCGGCCGGCTGTCCGCCAGGGCATACAGGCGGTAGCAGGCGGCGGTGGCGGCCTGTTCCACCAGCACGCCCTGGCGCCCGGTCAGCTGGAAATTAAGCGGCATGCCGCTCAGGTGGGCGCCCACTACCGCCACCCGCACCTGGCCGGCCGGCGCAGGCGGCGCATCCGTTCCGGCGGAGGGGGCCGGCAGCGGCAGGCCGGTGGCGCCCAGCGGTAATTGCAGGGTTTGCTGAAAGCGCAGGCCAAAGCTTGCCAGCGCATCGTCGTGCCAGGCCGGGGCCACCAGCGTAATGCCGGCGGGCAGCCCGTCGGCGCGCATCCCCGCCGGCAGCGCCAGGGCGCACAAATCCGCCAGATTGGTAAAATTGGTGTAAAAACCGAACTGCGAATTGTAGCGCACCGGTTGGTGTTTCATTTCTTCCAGGGTGCGGATAGTGGGGGAGGTGGGCACCACCAGCGCGTCATAGCCCGCCAGGGTCTGGTTGATGGTCCGCGCCAGCTCGGCGCGCAGATATTCGGCCCGCCAGGCATCGGCGGCGCTGAAATTATTGCCGTTGCCCACGATCTCCCGCACCACCGGGTCCATCGCGCCGGCGCCTTGCGCCAGCATCTCGCCCACCGCCACGGTGCGCTCCGCCACCCAGGCGCTGGCGTAGAGCTGCTCGGCCAGTTGGCTGAACGGGGCGAAATCGATGGTCTCCAGCACGGCGCCGCAGGCGGTCAAAGATTCCACTGCCTGCGCAAACGCCCGCTCGCTGTCCCGGTCGCCGAAAAATTCCAGGCGATCCGGCAGCGCAAAACGCGGGGCGGCGGGCAGCGCCGCCGGCGCGGTAAAGGGGTTATGCCGGGAATAGGCATCCCCGGCGTCGTAACCGCCGGCCGCCGCCGCCACTTCCCGCGCGTCCGCCACGGTCAGCGCTAAAATCGAGACGCAGTCATTCAGACGGCAGGCGGGCACCACGCCGCGATTGGATAACCACCCTTTGGTAGGCTTAAGCCCGACGATATTGTTAAACCCGGCCGGCACGCGCCCGGAGCCGGCGGTATCGGTGCCGAGTGCGAAAGGCACCAGGCCGCGGGCCACCACCGAGGCCGAGCCGGAGCTGGATCCGCCGCTGACATAGGCCGGATTAAAACTGTTCGGCACCACGCCGTAAGGGGAACGCGTCCCCACCAAACCGGTGGCGAACTGATCGAGATTGGTTTTGCCGACCACAATGGCTCCCGCGGCCCGCAGCCGCGCCACCACATGGGCGTCTTGCCCGGCCTGATAAATAAATCCCGGACAGGCCGCGCTGGTGGGCCAGCCGGCCACATCGATATTATCTTTGACGGCAAAGGGAATGCCGTACAGCGGCAGCGATGACCGGTCGCCGTCCAGGGCGGCCAGACGCGCTTCCAGTTCATCGAATTGCCCGGCCAGCCGATCCGCCGTGGGCAGATAAATCCAGGCGGTATCCCGCGCGTCAAACTGCGCGACCAGCGCGCTTACCGTTTCCCTGATGAGGCGCGGCGCGGCGCGCTCGCCATAAAAGTCCCGCCATGCCTGTAGAGTACCGATGGTGATAGTGTGCATAAATCGCATCCATATAGGGCGGCCTCACCGGAGCAAAGCCGCGCATTGATTATTGAGCTGGACTGGAACCCCGCGCCTAGGCCGGGAGTTCCTCAATGACCAGCAGCAGTTGCCCCGCCTGTACCTGATGTCCCGCTTGGCGGGACAAGCTGCGGATAGTGCCGGGCACCGGAGCGGGTATCGGGATTTCCATTTTCATGGATTCCAGGATACCCAGGGTTTGTCCCGCGCTGACCCGGTCTCCCGGTCGCACCAGCCACTGCCAGATATTGCCGGCCACCTGGCTGTCCACCCCGACGCAGCCCTCCGGCAGCAGTTCGGTCGCCGGCAACGGTTCATCCGGCAGCGCGCTGTCGAAGGTAAATTGTCCGTCGGCGCGCCAGCGGGCCAGTTCGGCGTCGAATGCCCGCAGGCGCCGCTGCTGGAACCCGGCGATCTCCGCCTGCTGATCCAGCAGTAATTGCTGATAGTCCGCCAGCCGGAAGCTGCCCTCCTCGATGCGCAACGGGCTTTGGCCGTAGGGAAAACGCTGGCGCAAATCCTGCAACGCCTGCGCGCTCACCGGATAAAAACGGATCTGATCGAAAAAGCGCAGCAGCCAAGGCCGGGTAAAATCCGCGGTCTGGCGATCGCGGTTCCACATTTGCACCGTGCGCCCGACAAACTGGTAGCCGCCCGGACCTTCCATGCCATAAACGCACAGATACGCGCCGCCGATGCCTACCGAGTTCTCGGCGGTCCAGGTGCGGGCCGGATTGTATTTGGTGGTCACCAGACGATGGCGCGGGTCCAGCGGCGTGGCCACCGGGGCGCCGAGATAGACATCTCCCAGCCCCATCACCAGGTAGCGGGCGCTGAAGACGATGTCCTTGACCTGCTCCACCGAGTCCAGTCCATTGATGCGGCGGATAAATTCGATATTGCTCGGACACCAGGGCGCGCCGGGACGCACCGACTGGGTATATTTTTCGATAGCCTGGCGGCAGGCGTCGTCGTCCCAGCTCAGGGGCAGCCAGACGGTGCGCGACGGCACCACCACCTGGCGTAAATCACCGAGTTCCCGTTCGCCCCGCTGCAAGTGCGCGATCAGGTCGCCGCGCGGGCAGGCCAGGCTATCAAAGTGGATTTGCAGCGAGCGGATACCCGGCGTCAGCTCCTGCACCCCGGCCAGGGCATGCTGCTCCAGCCATTGCATCAGCGCGTGGGCGCGAAACCGCAGCGTTATATCCAGAACCTGCTCGCCGTACTCCACCAGAATAAAGCGGTCGCCGGCGGCGCGGTAGGCAACCGACGGCAGCGCATCCCGCGCCGCGCGTCGCCACAGGATCGGCGGGTCAAGCTCGCCGTCGGCGGTATTTACCCGCGGCGCGCGAACGGTTTGCGCGCCGGCGGACCTCTGCTCCGGCACGGCGGCCGTATCCGCGGGCGATGGCGGCGGGTTTATTTCCCGCGCCGCAGCCGGATACATCCAGGGGGTGTCTGCGCCGGCTTCGGCTTCAGCCTCCCGGGCCAGGCGGTCGGCCTGGGCCAGGGATACCGGTACGAAACGCAGCCGGTCGCCGGACTTCAGCTGGCCCAGCCGCCACAGATCGGCGTGTATAACGGTCGCCGGGCAGACAAAACCGCCCAGCGACGGGCCATCCGGGCCGAGGATCACCGGCATATCGCCGGTAAAATCCACCGTGCCGAACGCATAGGCGTTATCGTGGATATTGGACGGATGCATACCCGCTTCGCCGCCATCGCTGCGCGCCCATTGAGGTTTGGGACCGATAAGCCGGATCCCGGTGCGGCTGGAGTTGTAATGCACCTGCCACGTGGCGGAAAAAAAACGCTCGATATCCGCCCCGGTAAAAAATTCCGGCGCCCCGTGCGGGCCGTAAATCACCCGCAGCTGGCGCACACCGTCCAAATCCGGACGCAGATGCGCCGGCAGGGGGGCGGGCAAGGCAGCGGGAAATCGCGCCGCCCCTCCCGTCCCGGGCGCCGCCAGATGCAGCACATCGCCGCTGCGCAGCGCCCGTCCCCCGTGCCCGCCGAAATGGCCGAGGGTAAAAGTGCTGCGGCTGCCGAGATATTCGGGGCACTGCAGCCCGCCGGCCAGCAGCAGATAGCTGCGGCAGCCGTCGCCGGCGATCGCCCCCAGCGCCAGCACCTGGCCGCCGCGCGCCCGGACCTGCCGCCACATGGGCAGCGGCCGGCCGTCCAGCGTCGCGTCGATAGGCGCGCCGGTAATCGCCAGCGCGCAGTCATGATTCAGACGCAGCACCGGTCCGCGCAGGGTGATTTCCAGGCCGGCGGCGCGCTCGTCGTTGCCCAGCAGCCGGTTGCCCAGGCGGAACGAACGGCTGTCGAACGGGCCTGACGGCGGCACGCCCACGTGCCAGTAGCCGGCGCGGCCGGGAAAATCCTGAATGCTGGTCAGGGTGCCGGGGGCGATAACATCCAGGGTGGCGGGGCGGTAGCGCACCGCGCCCAGCGTGGACGTCAGCACTTCGCCCCGGCGCAGCGCGGGCAGCGCCAGCAGATGGCGCAGATAACCGAGATTGGTTTCGATGCCATAAAGCGTCGTGCCGGCCAGGACGGCGGCCAGCGCCCGCAGCGCCGCGGCCCGATCCGCGCCGCGCACTATCACTTTGGCCAGCATGGGATCGTAATGGGGCGAAACGTCGCTGCCGCTCTCCACCCAACGGTCGATGCGCAGCTCGGCGCCGTCCGCCGCGGCGGGAAAATCCACCCGGCTCAGCAGCCCGGCGCAGGGGCGGAATTCTTTGGCCGGGTCCTCGGCATACAGCCTGACCTGGATGGCGTGGCCGTCAGGCGCGCCCACCGCCAGGGAAGCCAGCGGCGGCAGGCATTCGGCTCCCAGCTCCACCATCCAGCGCACCAGATCCACGCCGTAGACCATTTCGGTGACGCCGTGCTCCACCTGGAGCCGGGTATTCATCTCCAGAAAATAAAACGCTGCGCTGTCCACATCGTAGACATATTCCACGGTGCCGGCGCTGCGGTAATCGGCCGCCCGGCCCAGGCGTATGGCGGCGGCGCGCAATGCCTGGCGCACCGGCTCGGGCAGATGGGGCGCCGGGGTTTCCTCCAGCACCTTTTGGTTGCGGCGCTGCGCGGAGCAGTCCCGTTCACCCAGGGCAATCACGTTCCCTTCGCCGTCGCCGAAAATCTGCACTTCGATATGGCGCGCCGCCGCCACGAATTTTTCCAGAAACACCCCGTCGTCGGCGAAATTATTGCCCGCCAGCCGCCGGACCCGCTCAAAGGCGTCGCGCAGTGCATCGGCATCGTCGCAGCGCTGCATGCCGATGCCGCCGCCACCGGCGGTGCTTTTCAGCATGACCGGATAGCCGATGCGTTGCGCGGCGGCCAGGGCGCCGGCAACGTCCGCTAATAATCCGCTGCCCGGCAATAACGGGATCTCCTGCCGTTCGGCCAGTTCTCTGGCTCGGTGTTTCAGGCCGAAAATCCGCATTTGCTCCGCGGTGGGGCCGAGGAACACCAGATTTTGCTCAGCGCAGCGGGTGACGAATTGCGCGTTTTCGCTGAGAAAGCCATAACCGGGATGCACCGCCTGCGCCCCGCAGCGCGCGGCAATCGCCAGCAGTTTATCCTGGCAGAGATAGGTCTCGCGCACGCTGCCGTCCCCCAGGCTATGGGCTTCGTCCGCCTGGCGCACGTGCAGCGAATGCCGGTCCGCTTCGGCATATACCGCCACCGCCCGGATACCCATGGCGCGCAGCGTGCGGATAATGCGCACCGCAATGGCGCCGCGATTGGCAATCAGGATGCAATTGAACATGCTTAACTCTCTTTTAATGCCCGGCAGGTCGTCCTGCGATTATGCATGGCGCGGTTGCCGGCGGGACGTCCCGCGGCGCGCCTTGATCGGGTGCCGGTCCCGCCTACCACAGGCTCACCTCGATGGGGGTGGGGTTATAGCCGTTGCACGGGTTATTGAGCTGCGGGCAATTGGAGATCAGCACCAGCACATTCATCAGCGCCTCCAGCTCCACGTATTTACCCGGCGCGGAGATGCCGTCGGCAAAGGTCAGTCCGCCATCGGCGGTCACCGGTACATTCATGAAGAAATTGATATTATGGGTAATATCACGCTTGGTCAGGCCGTATTCGGGATGTTCGGCCACCGCCAGCATCCAGCTGTCGCGGCAGGCATGCATATGGCGCTTTTCCAGGGAGTAGCGCACGGTATTGCTCTCGGTGGCGCACGCGCCGCCCAGGGTATCATGGCGACCGCAGGTATCGGCCACGATGGCCAGCATCGGCCGGTCCTCGTTGGAACGCAGCACGCTGCCGGTGCTCAGGAACAGATTATTCTGGCCGCGCACCGTATCCATCATGCTGTAGCGTTCGGCGGTATCGTCGGCGTTAAAAAACAGGGTATCCGCCGCCTGATTTCCTTCGCAATCGGTAATGCGCAGCGTCCGGCCCGCTTCCAGGCGGTACAGCCAATAATCGCCGGCATTGATCCGTTGCCGGTAGTACGCGTCCTGATGACGCAGGGAGCTGGTGACGATCATGATGGAACTCCTGTACGGGCGGATTCGCCGAAATAATAGAGGGCATTATTGGCCATGCCGCGCTGGTTTTCCTCGCGCGCCAGACAGGCGGGGGGCAACGGGGCGCTGCCGGCCGGCAGGGCGATCTCCACCGGGCCGCGGGGATATTGCCGCGCCGCGCTGAGCGGGTGGGGGCAGGTATGCAGGATCACCAGCGTATCCATGGCGAAACGCAGCGTTACCGCCGCGCCGGGCAATGAGGCCGGCACCAGCCGCAGGTTGCCGTCGTCGTCGGCGCCGACCCGGGAAAACAGATTCACGCAGGCGGCCATGTCCCGCTTGCCCAGCCCGTACTTGGCCAGTTCCACCAGGAAACTGTCATAGCCGTTTTGGTGGCGTTCATTGCGCGCCTGCTGGTAATCCGCCGCGCCAAAACGCGCCAGGGTCGACGCGGCGTTCATGGCGCCGCATACCGTGTCGTGCCAGCCGAAATCGTCGCGTTCAATGCCGCAAAAAATGCGGCCCATATCCGAATACAGGCAGTGGCCGGCGGTCAGGCGAAACGTATGCTGGCATTTTAGGGTATCGGGGGCGTTATAGCGCTCCAGCAGGTTTTCCGGGTTATAAAACAGCAAACCCACGTTGGCGCCCCCCTGTAGATCCGTCAGGCGCAGGGCGCCGCCGCGGCGCACGCGCAGCGACCAGTGCGCACCGGCCGGTATAACCGTGCGGTATTCGGTGGTGATGTTCTCGGTCATGATGTCTCCTTTATAGCTAAAGCCGGTTCAGGCCACGTGCCGCGGCGGATAAACGCTGGCGCTGATCCGCTGTTCCAGCCCGGCCGGCGCGCGGTCCAACCGGATGTCATAGGTAATGCTGGCGCCCCAGGCGTCCGGCGCCTGGGCGTCGTGGCGTACTTTGTCGAACACCCACAGCCGCGAACCCAGGGAAAACCCCTCGCGCAAATCGTGGGTAATCATAAAAATCGTCAGCCGATGCCGCCGCCACAGATCGGTAATCAATTGGTGCATTTCGCGCCGGATGCCGGGGTCGAGCGCGCCGAACGGCTCGTCGAGCAGCAGGATGCGCGGTTTTTTAGTCAGCGCCTGCGCCAGGGCCAGGCGCTGCTGCATCCCGCCGGAAAGCTGGTGTGGATATTTATCGGCGGCATGTTCCAGCCCCACCTGTTGCAGCATGGCCCGCGCCTCGACGGCAATGGCGCGGCGCCGGGCGCCCCAGGTCCGCCCCAGCCAGCGGGCCTGGCTGAACTCGCCGCCGAGCATGACGTTTTCCAGCGCGCTCAGATGGGGGAACACCGAGTAGCGCTGAAACACCACCCCGCGATCTTCCCCCGGCTCCTGCGGAATCGGGCGGCCATCAAGCAACAGTTCGCCGCGGCTGGGCGGTTCGATGCCCAGCATCATATTCAGAAAGGTGGTTTTGCCGCAGCCGGAGGCGCCGACGATGGAGATAAATTCCCCTTCCTCCACGTCGGCGTTCATCCTTTCCAGCACGACCTGCCGGCCATAATGCTTTTCCAGCCGGCGCAGGCTTAACAGGCTCATAAGCGGTTCCTTATTTAACGTGATACCAGGGCCAGCAGCGGCGGCTGGCGCCACGCAGCACGGCGTCCAGGGCGAAGGCCAGCAGCGTGATCCAGGCCACGTAAGGCAAAATGACGTCCATGGCCAGATACCGGCGCATCAGGAAAATGCGATAGCCCACCCCCTCGGTGGAGGCGATCGCTTCGGCGGCGATCAGGAACAGCCAGGCGGACCCCAGGGATAAGCGCACCGCCTCCAGCAGCCTGGGCAGTATCTGCGGCAGGATCACCCGCCAGAGGATCTGCGCGCTGTGGGCGCTCAGCGTCTGCGCCTTGATCAACTGCTCGGGCGGAATGCTTTCCACCCGCTGCTGTAAATCCCGGGCGATAAACGGCGTGACGCCGATAACGATCAGCATGACTTTGGATAACTCCCCCAGGCCGAAGCAGATAAACAGGATCGGCAGGATCGCCAGCGGGGGGATCAGCGCCGCCAGCATCACCAGCGGCGACAGCGCCGCCCTGACCAGCGGCAGCGCGCCGCAGAACAGCCCGAAAAGCAGGCCGGCCAGCGCGCTGATGGCCATGGCCGACAGCAGGCGGGTCAGGCTGGCCAGGGTATCGGCCCACAGCAGGTACAAGCCGGTGCGCGGGTCGGGTTGCAACGCCATGCGATAGATGGCATCGCCCATGCTATTAAAGCCCGGCAGCAGTTTATCGGCGGCATTGGCCGTCAGGCGGGCATCCGACGCAATCAGATAGACCAGCAGCAGTAACAGCAGCGGCAAAACGCCCAACAGGCTGCGGGAAAGCCGCTGCGGTTGATAGTTGATCAGCTTGCGCATCGGAAGACTCCTGGTTTACAGCTGGCCAGCGGCGGCCAGCTTCACGAACGTATCGGTGAAACGCAGCTTGATATTGGCGGCGTTGCCCCATGCCCCGGCCGGCGCGCTGATGCCGACCACGTCGGCGCCCGGCGCCCCGTTGCCCAGCAGTCCGTGCTTAAACGAGAACTCCGCGACCGATTGCATGGTGGCGAGCAGGTTTTTCCCCTGGACGAATTCCAGCGCCTGCCGCGGGTCCTTGAACAAAAAGGTGGCCGCCAGCTGCTGGTCGAAGCCCGCCAGATCGGTGCCCGACGCCTGACCCATCATGGTTCTGGCCGCGATGGCGGCGGCGCCGTCGCCGCTGATGGCGCCCAAGGTTTCATACCAGGCGCCGGTCAGGGCCTTGCCCAGTTCCGGATGCGCCTTGAGCCGGTCGCTATTAACCACCAGCAGGTCGAGGATTTCGCCGGGGATTTGAGCGGAAGAGAAGATTTCATGGCTATCGGGCTGCTGTTTGGCCGCGGCCAGCAGCGGATTCCAGGTGACGATGGATTTCACTTCGGGCGTGCTGAACGCCGCCACCAGATCGGCGTCGGCGGTGTTGACCACCTTGATATCTTTTTCGCTCATGCCGTTTTTCGCCAGCGCGCGGGCCAACAGGTAATGGGATACGGACAGTTCCACCAGGTTGACCGGCTGGCCTTTCAGCGAGCGGATATCCCCCTGGCCCTTGAGCAGGATGCCGTCATTACCGTTGGAATAATCGCCGACGATAAGCGCGGTGCTGTCGACGCCGCCGACGGCGGGAATGGTCAGCGCGTCCATATTGGTCATGGTGCAACCGTCGAAACCGCCCGAGGTATACTGATTAACGGATTCGATGTAATCGTTGACCTGAACGAACTGAATATCGATGCCATATTTATCGGCCCATTTTTTTACGATCCCCGATCGCTGGGCGAAATCCCATGGCATCCATCCGGCATAAATGGACCAACAGATTTTAAAGGCGGGTTTATCGGCGGCGGACGCCACCTGGCTGAACACGACGGCTAAGGAGAGCGCGCAGGGCAATAAATATCGTTTGAAAAGCGTTATCATAAACACCTCTGACGTTGACAAAGACAAATAGACACAGGAGGGCAGCGGCGAGAACTCGTCTCGCCTTGGCCTCCCGGGCTTTTATCCCGCCGTGTAACCGCCAGAGGGTATTAACCGTCAAATGGTGGTCGGTCGCTCTCGGACCAGACATTCGATAAACGAACCGGAACCCTAGTGACCTGTTGTAGATTGTATGGCAACACCGGTCACCCGCTGTCGCTCCTGCCCTTTGTCTAAAGCAAAAAACCTGCCATTTCCTATCATCGGCCGGCGGGGTCAAGTGACCTCTATCAATATAATCAATATTTATCAATAGGTTATATCATATTGGGCGACATTTTTTCTGATAAAAAAAGACCAAAGCCGCGCGGCGCATCGCCGTATTCTTGCGCGCGCGGCCAAAAAAACGGCCGGACGGGCGGGCGGATGCACTAAAAGGGGATGGCTGCACCTTGGCGGGGCGAAGATGCGGGCGGCGGCTGAACGGGGCGGGACGCTGAAAAATTTTAACATGCGCGTGGAACCGGGACAGATGTGCCCACACGGCCATTATCTGAAGCCAACGCGTCAGCCGCCGGTATTTTCTGTGTGTACGGGCGATTATCCCGCAGGGTCCATCATCCCCGCGCACGACGATGTACTCGGCCCACCGCGATCGGCATGGCGGAATGTGTTGTGGACGATGAGCGGCGCTTGCTGGTACACTGGTTATAATTACAGTTATGGAGGCGGTTATGGCTATTGAAATAAAATTTGTGGTCGTCAGAAAAGGTGAAGAAAAAATGACATTTGCCAGTAAGAAAGAAGCCGAGGCCTACGACAAGATGCTCGATATGGCCGAAGCGTTCAGCCACTGGTTGTTGAACAGCGTAACGCAACTGGATGAAACACAGGCTGAAAATCTGGGTCTTTATCTGGCCGAGCATAAAGATGACGTTCAGCATATCCTGCGTACCAGCAAATCGCCGGAGGCCGCCGGCGCTCAGGCTGCTGCGGATGAGCCGGAAAGCGACGAAGCCGATGCCGACACAAAAAAAATCAGAGCGGTGAAAGCGGCCTGATCGCCTCCGACGAGGGTACGCGTTCGAAACAGCGCCGTTAGTGGTAACTCTTACGGCGTTGATGTCTTAACAGGCAGCTCATTTCCGCCAGAACACATTTTTTGGCCAGTCCGGTTCTCTCGCCAGATTGCCCTGTCGGCGCTCTTCGCTATCGGAGCCAATCGAACGCCCACCCCCATTATTTTCAGATGATAAGCCGGAAATTTGGTCGCGACCCGCACCAGACCGGGCGCATGTTATTCCCGGCAATGCACGAATAGCGGAATTATAATGCCGTTGTTGAATATGTGACCGGCATCATATTCAAATAATTGCCGGCCGCAGTGTGCCGGCATCTTAATAATGGTATTCTTTAACTTCCGCCGTTGATGATGTAGCGTCGCGGATATTGGGGTCTCCAGAAAACTTTATATCATGGGGGGTTAAAATAAATTTTTTATGCCTTCGAAATTATTAAGGACCAAATATAACAGCACGCTGTTTGTTCATCACGGCGGCCCGATTAAAGGCGGCCCGCGCGACAGGGGCAAACTTTTTTTGTTAGTAGATTAATTCATATCATTTTATTATTAAGCTGAACAATTATCCCTTAAAGGGATTAGGGGTACCTCTAAAATGGATTTACTCAGATTCTTGCTACGTTTGCCCTTTACCCTGATAAAATGCCTTCTTTGGATATTGTCCATTATTCTGGGTCTGCTGGGCCGCGTTCTCAAGCCGGTTGTCGGTAATATCGACTGGCGCGCGCCGGCCTGGTGGCTGGCGATGTCCGGCTGGCTCAGGCGCGGCTGGCGGTATCTCGAAGGCGGGGTGGACCGGCATCCAAAAGCCATCGGCCTGACGATGCTGGTCCTGCTGTGCGCCGCCGGCTCGGCGGTTTACGGCTGGCACTGGTGGCAGAACCGGCCGCGGCCGATCGAGCCGGCGCCGATGGTATTGCAAAATACCGATTTGCGCGTCATTAACCCGCAAGCGGTGAATTATGCGGCGCAAATGCCTGCGCCGCAGCAGGTGTTTTTTACGTTCAACCACTCCGCCGCACCGCTGACCGACATCGGCAAAGTGGTGGACAAAGGCATAGCGCTGAAACCGGCCGTCGAGGGGGAGTGGCGATGGGCGAGCGGCGGCACGCTGGTCTTCACGCCGAAAAGTCCGCTGCCGATGGGCGCCGGCTATGAGGTGGATTTCAGGCCCGACCTGTTGCTTGCGCCGCACATCAAGCTGCGTGTCACCCGGTATGAATTCAGCGCGCCGGCGTTCGATTATACCCTTGGCCAGGCCGAGTATTACCAGGACCCGCGGGACCCGCAAAAGCGAAGCGCGATTTTCAACGTCAAATTCAACGCGCCGGTCGATGTCGCCAGTTTCGAAAAGCAGATCGCCCTCGGCCTGATAGAAGGCAATGCCAAGACCGAATCCAGGCTCAATTATTCCGTGGTCTATGACCAGAAAAAGCTCAACGCCTGGGTGCATTCCGAACCGCTGAATTCCCTTGACCACGGTGGTGCGGTGCATATTGCCA
Organism: Acerihabitans sp.; assembly: GCF_036398755.1. NCBI lineage: Bacteria > Pseudomonadati > Pseudomonadota > Gammaproteobacteria > Enterobacterales > Pectobacteriaceae > Acerihabitans > Acerihabitans sp. Next base: position 149,549 of record NZ_DASWOM010000017.1, read on the forward strand.
TCGGTAAGGGCGTAAAAGCGTCGGTGCCGTCCAATGCCACCGCGCTTGCCCGCGAGAGCCGGGTTTCCGTACCGACGCTCTACAGCCTGAGGGTAAATGAAGCCCGTGCGCAGGTTGTCGATGCCGAAGGCGCTAAAGGCGAACGCGCGTTGATTATCGCCTTCAGCGATGCGGTAAAAGATAAAGATATCCGCCGCGCGGTGAAAGTCTGGTTGTTGCCGCAGCACAATCCCAATGATCATCAAGCCGGCCAAGGCTCGGATGATTATGCCCACTGGGATGTGGCGAGCGTCGAAAACAACGTGCTCGCGTCATCCACGCCGCTGGATATCAAGCTCAATGATGCGGAAAACGACTACCAGCCGCAGTTCAGTTTCCGCTTCGACGCGCCGGCGCAACGCGCTATGCTGGTGGAAATCGATAATATATTGACCTCTTCCGGCGGATATAAAATGCCGGAAAAGGTCTACCGCATCGTGGAGGTGCCGGATTATCCCAAATCCCTGCAATTCATGTCGCAGGGGTCGCTGCTGTCAGTGAACGGTGACAAGCAAATCAGTATCGCCGCGCGTAATGTGCCGGGGCTGCGTCTTGATATCAAACGGGTGATCCCGAGCCAGCTGCAACATATCGTTTCCTTCAAGAGCCGTGAATATTCCTCGGTGGGATTCAACCGCCTCAATGACGAGTATTTTACCGAACACTTCACCTACCGGACGGCGGTGAATAACGAAAAACCGGGCGAGGTGAATTATCAGGGCGTCGATCTCTCGCGTTATTTATCGACCGACCCGCGTTCGCATCGCGGCGTCTTCCTGCTGACGCTTTCGCAATGGGATCCGCAGGTCAAGAAAGAGGCCCCGGCCACGGATGACGGCAATCAGGATCAGGATGAAGACCCATACGCGGAGGAGGCCTCGGTCGGCGATTCGCGCTTTGTCGTCGTGACCGATTTGGGGATTATCGCCAAGCGTTCGCAGGATAAGAACCGCGACGTCTTTGTGCAGTCAATCCAAAGCGGTACGCCGGTCAGCGGCGCCAAAGTGTCGGTTATCGCCAAAAACGGCGCCACGCTGCTGAGCCAGACCACCGGCGCCGACGGCCATGTGCGTTTCCCACCGCTGGATGTCTATACCAACGAGCGCCAGCCGGTCATGTTCCTGGTGGAAAAAGAGGGCGATGTCTCTTTTCTGCCGACGGGTCGTAACAATGACCGCGGCCTGGACTTCTCTCGTTTCGACGTCGACGGTGATGAAACGCCGGACGATCCGCGCGCGCTGAGCAGCTATCTGTTCTCCGATCGCGGTGTTTACCGGCCGGGCGACACGTTTAATATTGGCCTGATTACCCGCGCTGCCGACTGGCGTACCGGCTTGGCCGGCGTGCCGGTGCGCGCGGAGATTCATGACCCGCGCGACAAACTGATGAACACTATCCCGCTGGCGCTGGGCGACAATGGCTTCAACGAGCTGAGCTATACCACCGACGACAATTCTCCGACGGGTGAGTGGAACATCTATCTGTATCTGGTGGGCAAAAATAACGAATCGTCCACGCTGCTGGGCCATACCTCGGTCAACGTGAAGGAATTCGAACCGGATCAGCTGAAAGTGAAATTGCAGCTGGTACCGGATCGTAAGCAGGGCTGGGTCAAACCGTCGCAGCTGCAGGCCAGTATCGATGTCCAGAATCTGTTCGGAACGCCGGCGCAGGGCCGGCGCGTGACGTCGAAGCTGACGTTGCGTCCGATGTATCCCAGCTTCGGGCAGTTCCCTGGATATGCGTTTTATGAAAACCGCGGCAACAGCGACGGCTTTGAAACCGAGCTTGAGGAGCGCACAACCGATGTCAACGGCGCGGCGGACATACCGCTGGATCTCGGATCCTACGCTGACGCGACCTATCAGCTGCAATTGCTGTCGGAAGCCTTTGCGGCGGGCGGCGGGCGCTCCGTCGCGGCAACCGCGCGCGTATTGGTGTCACCCTATGATTATCTGGTCGGTGTGAAAGCGGATGGCGATTTAGGCTACATCCCGCGTGCCGGCGTTCGGCGACTGGATATAGTTGCCGTCGATCCCTCGCTTGAACGCATCGCGCTGCCGGATTTGAAAACGGTGCTTATTGAGCAGAAATACATTTCCGTGCTGACCCGGCAGAATTCCGGCGTCTACAAATATCAGTCGAAGCTCAAAGAAGTGCGGTTGTCGGAACAACCGCTGGCGCTGAATGCGCAAAAAAATGACATAACGCTTGCAACCGACAGGCCGGGCAACTTTGTGCTGGTGGTTGAGGACGCCCAGGGCAAGGTACTGAACCGCATCGCCTATATGGTCGCCGGCGACGCCAATCTCAGCCGTTCCCTGGACCGTAATGCTGAACTCAAGCTGAATCTGAATCAGGCGAAATACCAGCCGGGCGAAGATATCGAGGTGTCAATCAACGCGCCCTATACCGGCAGCGGGCTTATCACCATTGAAAGGGAAAAAGTCTATGGCTGGCAGTGGTTCCACACCGATACCACCAGTTCGGTGCAGAAGATCCGCGTGCCGGCCGGCATGGAAGGCAACGGCTACATTAACGTACAGTTTGTGCGTGACGTGAATTCCAATGAAATTTTCATGAGCCCGCTGAGCTACGGCGTCATGCCGTTCAACATCAGCACCCAGGCTCGTCAAAACGCGCTGGAAGTCGCCGCGCCCGCCTTGATAAGACCCGGCGAAAATCTTCCGATGACCGTGAAGACCGATGGACCGCAGCAGGTTGCGCTGTTTGCTGTCGACGAAGGCATTTTGCAGGTGGCGCGTTATCGCCTGAAAGATCCGCTCGAGTACTTTTTCCGCAAACGCATATTGGGTGTTGAAAGTTCACAAATCCTTGACCTGATCCTGCCGGAGTTCAGCAAGTTTATGCAGTTGGCGGCCGCGCCGGGCGGCGACGGCGGCGAAGGGCTGGATCTCAATGTGAATCCGTTCAAACGCAAGCGCGACAAGCCGGTGGCATACTGGTCCGGTATCACCGAAGTCAACGGTGTGAAGCAGTTCGACTATCCGGTGCCGGATTATTTTAACGGCACTATCCGCGTAATGGCGATTTCCGTGACGGCGGACAAAATCGGTAAGGCGCAGACCTCCGCCACCGTGCGTGACGAGGTCATAATGACGCCGAATGTGCCGTCGATGGTCGCGCCCGGCGATGAGTTCGATGTCAGTGTCGGTGTCAGCAACAATCGCGAAGGGCTGAACGCCGGCGCGGTGCCCATTGTGGTGCATCTGACTGTTCCTCCTCAGCTGGAGCTGCTCGGGAGCGCGGATCAAACCCTGTCTTTGGCTGAAAAACGCGAAGGCGTGATCAACTTCCGCTTGCGCGCCAAAGCCGTTCCGGGCGATGCGCCGCTGGCGTTCGATGCCCGGATCCTGGAAGACGGATCCAGGGACAAAATCAGCCGCCGAACCCTCAGCACCTCGGTGCGTCCGGCGATGCCGTTCCGTACCCAGTCGATCATGGGACGCATGAGCGGCGGCAGCCAGCGCGTCGATAATCTGCGGCGGATGTTCGATGCCTACGCGGTGCGCAAGGCGGCGGTCTCCAACTCGCCGTTGGTGCTGGCCGGCGGGTTATCGCAATATCTGGCGGATTATCCCTATTACTGTTCCGAACAGATTGTCAGCCGGTCGATTCCGCTGATCCTTGAGGGCCTGCACCCGGAGCTGCAAGGTAATAAAAGCCGGGTAGAAAACGGTAAAGAGCTGAAAAACATGCTGGCCGTCCTGCGCTCGCGCCAGAATGACAGCGGGGCGATCGGTCTGTGGCGCTCGTCGCCGGAAAGCGATCCGTTCGTGACGGCGTATGTGGTGCAGTTCCTGCTGGAAGCCAAAGCCTCGGGGTATGCCCTGCCGGCCGGCATGCTGGAAGAGGCCAACGCGTCATTGCGCGAGCTGGCCGCTAATCAGAGAGACGATTTATACTTTTTACGCCTGCGCGCGTGGGCGGTTTATCTGTTGACCCGCCAGGGGGAAATCACCACCAGCCAGCTGGCGTCGGTGCAGGACGCCTTACGGCAACGCTATCCTGACGGCTGGGCGACCGATCTGGGCGCATTGTACCTGGCATCGTCCTATCGTCTGTTGAAAATGGATAAGGAGGCCGATGCGTTGTTGCAGCCTACCTGGAAACAGCTGAGCAATGCCTATGGAAAATCCTGGTGGACGCAGAATTACTTCGACCCGCTGGTTCAGGATGCCACGCGGCTGTATCTGATCACCCGCCACTTCCCTGAAAAAGTAGCCTCGATTCCGCCGCAGGTGCTGGAAAATATGGTCCGCGCTCTCAAAGAGGAGCGTTACACCACGTTTTCATCGGCGATGAGCATTCTGGCGCTGGAGAGTTATTCCACCCAGGTGGCGGCGCAAGCCAAAGCGCCGGACGCGCTGAAAATCACGCAGATCGATAAAAACAGCGCCATCGGACCCCAGGTGATTTCCAGCCTGCAGGGTCTGTTCGCCACAGGGCGCTTCACGGGCGAAGCGCAAGCTATCCGCTTTGAAAATAATAATGACGCGCCGGCCTGGTATGTGGTGACGCAGGCCGGTTACGATCTGGCCGCGCCGGAAAAAGCCATCTCACGCGGTCTGGAAATTACCCGTGATTATACCGACGAACAGGGCAAACCGGTGACCGAGGTGACACTGGGGCAGAAAATAAACGTGCATCTGAAAATCCGCGCCAACGCGAAACAAGGCCAAGGCAATCTGGCGATTGTCGATTTATTGCCGGGCGGTTTTGAAGTGGTACAGCAAACGCCGCCGGAACCGGAGTCTGACGACGGCGACGCGGACGCTTCGGCCTCATGGCAATCGCCGCTGGCTGCCTCCGGTTCGACCTGGGCGCCGGATTACAGCGATATCCGTGAAGATCGCGTCGTTATCTACGGCGGCGTCGGCACCGATGTGCAGGAATTTATATATCAGATCAAAGCCACCAACACCGGCAGCTTCGTTGTCCCGCCGGCGTATGGCGAAGCCATGTATGACCGTGAGATTCAGGCACTGTCGGTCAGCGATGGTAAGCTGGTGGTCGTGCCCGCCGACGGCGCGGCTGCGGCTAAAAAATAATAATCCGGGTCTCGCCCCTTCCGCGGCTGGGGGCGTAACCTGTGCCGAGTAGCAAAATGAACAACCTTCACACTGTTGCCAACGCGGTTAAACGCCTGCTGCAAAACATCGCCATGGCGGTTTTTCTCCTGGCGCTTATCGTGCTGGCGTGCCGTTTGTATCCTCATCCCCCGCTTTCGCGGGGGCTACCCTTTTCGTCGGTCTATTATGACCGGCAGGGCACGCTGATGCGTATTACCCTTGCCAACGACGACCGCTACCGTTTGTGGACACCGCTGGAACAGGTCTCTCCATGGATGGTACAAGGCCTGTTGCTGCACGAAGATCGCTGGTTTTATTACAATCCCGGCTTCAACCCGCTCAGCCTGATACGGGGTTTCTGGCGTAGCTACGTCGCCGGAGGAACAAGGCAGGGCGGCTCGACCATCACCATGCAACTGGCGCGCATGCGCTGGCATCTGAACACCCGCACGCCGTCGGGCAAAATCATGCAGGTACTGCGCGCGGTGCAGCTGGAATTGGCGTATTCCAAACACGATATCCTGGAAGCCTATCTGAACTACGCGCCCTATGGCCGCAATATCGAAAGCATAGGCGCCGCCAGCTTGATTTATTTCAACAAGGCGCCGAACGATCTGACCTTACCGGAAGCGCTGACGCTGGCCGTGTTGCCGCAATCGCCGAGTTACCGTATTGATGTCAAAACCGGAGTGCTGGGCGCCGGGCTGGCGCAGGCGCGCAACCGGCTATTTCAGCGCTGGCAGACGTATTACACCACCGACGGCAGCCAGAACGCATTGTTCAGGCTACCCCTGGCGCTGCGTCAGCCCGAGCAGATGCCTTATATCGCGCCGCATTTTATCGAGCAGCTCCGCCGGCAAAATCGACAGTATATCCGCACCGATACTCGCATCGACACGACGCTGGATGCCGGTTTACAACGGCTTGTCGAACGGCAGGTGAATGCCTTCATCCTGCGTAACGAAAGCCGCGGCATCCATAATGCCGCCGTGCTGCTGGTGGATACCCGCGATATGGGCATCCGCGCGCTGGTGGGGTCGGCTGATTATTACAATCGCGTGATCCAGGGGCAAGTGAACGGCACGACGGCCAAACGCTCGCCGGGGTCGGCGCTTAAACCCTTCATCTATGCGCTGGGGATGGAGCAGGGGGTATTGCATCCGATGACCATCCTGAAAGATGTGCCGTCGGCATTCGGCGCCTACGCGCCCGAGAATTTTGACCGGCGTTTTCTCGGCCCGGTCACCGGCACCGATGCCCTGAACTTCAGCCGTAATATTCCCGCCGTCTATATCGCTTCCAAGCTTCGCCAGCCGACGTTCTATCAGTTCCTGCGGCTTGCCGGCATCGCCGATATGTCCAGCGAGAACCATTATGGCCTGTCGCTGGTATTGGGCGGCGGCGAGGTGACGATGCAGGAACTGGCAAAACTGTATGCGTTACTGGCGAATCGCGGCGAGCTTCAACCGCTGCGGATGCAAAAAAACGATCCCGCCCCGAAGCCGACAAGGTTACTGAGCGAGGAAGCCAGTTTCATTACCCTCGATATGCTACGCCAGCACCGTCGTCCCGGCGATACGCTGGCGCAGCGGCTCTCCACGCTGCCGGTGTACTGGAAAACCGGTACCTCGTGGGGGTTTCGCGATGCATGGAGCGCCGGGATTTTCGGCCCCTATGTTTTGGTGGTGTGGGAAGGGAATTTCGACAGCAAAGGCAATAATGTGTTTGTCGGCGCGGACGCCGCCGCACCGCTGTTCTTCAATATTATCGATAGCATCAACGCCAGTTATCCCGCGTTGCAGGAACCGAAACAGCCGTTTCCAAAGCAGCTCAAGCGGGTCGAGATCTGCCTCGCCAGCGGGGATTTATCCACAACCTGGTGTCAACAGAAAGGCACAACCTGGTTTATTCCCGGCAAGTCGCCGATCAAGGTCGATACGGTTTACCGCCCGGTGCGGTTGGATAAACTGACCGGCGAGGTGGCCTGCCGGCCCTACAATGAAGACCAGACCCGAACCGAGGTATTCGAATTCTGGCCGTCGGATCTGGCAAACGTATTTGCGCAGGCCGGTTTGCCAAAGCGCAAGCCACCGGTCAATCACTGTAAAGATGACGTTGCGGACGTCAGCGGTAATCCACCGCGCATTACGTCACCCATGCTCAACACCACTTATACTCTCAGACAATCGCAGCAGGGCAATGACCGGATTTCATTTAATGCGGTGACGGACGCCGATAGCAAAACGGTGTACTGGTTTGTCGATGAGATATACCTTGGCAGCTCCGCCAGTAAATCGGCCATCGATTGGCGGCCTGTCAATAACGGGCGCTATCGCATCCGGGCGGTCGACGATCGCGGACGGGCCGACAGCCGCTGGATCAATATCGAGATTGTGAATTAAGGCGGCCCTTTCACCGGCATTAGCGCAGGAACAGCGCCGCGATCTCCTGCCAGTTGTTGACCCGGCGAAATCCTTCGACCTGTGCATTATGCGGGGCGGAGAAAAGAATGCCCTCCCCGGAGAAGCCGTTGAAGTGACGGGCATTATCATCAATCAGATAGTCGGCGTGAAGAATGCTTTTATTACCGCAAAAGACAATATTCATGGGATCGATAAATGGGAAATGCTTTTCCAGCCAAAGAAATTTGGCCGTAAAAGAACCAGGAAATTCCATCGCGGCGGTGGTGATGAAAATGTCATAACGTTCACTCAGTTGCTTGATGACGCTCTGGCTGTCGACGATAACGCTGAGGTCAGCGAAAAAATCAGACTCACCGATCATGATATTAATGTCTGATTTCAACTCAGGAAAAAGCTGCTGAATGGTGTGCCCGTCAAGATCATCATGCGTAATGCTTTTGGCAAAACGCTGGTTAAAGCTGGGAACCATTTTGCTATTAAAATCTGCAATAACTTCATCCATATCAATAGCTATTCGTTTCATTTAACCCTCTGACCATTTTCTGGCGTTGAACATTTTGGTTGCTGTCAATTGGCAGCGGTTCGCCGCGCGGCCACCGAATTGACCGGGGTTTTGCCGCTAGGCGTTCAGTCTTTTGAGCAGCAGGTATTGCCGTCCGCGATACAAGACTAATGCGAGCATAATCAGCATGCATCCGACCGCCTTTTGCGTGGGCATTTTTTCGCCATACCACAGGGCGGAAAGAATAACGGTCCATACGGGTTCCAACACCATGATAATGGCGGCATTGGCCACGCTGGTCCGTTTCTGACCGGCTATTTGCAGCAGAAAACGTATCGACGTCGCGATAATCGCGCTGGCGACGAACCACAACCAAATCGATGCGTGGATGACGGAAGGCCAGGTTTCAAAGCATACTGAAATTATCACGCCGCAGATGCCGGTACAAAAAAGCTGAATGCAGGTTAACGGCAGGACGGGCAGCGACAGGGCATAACGGCTGTTTACGCAGAAATAGACCGCCTGCGCCAGCGCTGCGCCAAGAAACCAGCACTGGCTGGCTGATATCCGCCACCCTTGCGTTAACGTCAGCATGGCCAATCCCAGCAGCGCTAGCGGCAAGGATTCCCAAAAGGGACGCGTTGGTTTGAGCCTGAGCAATACCCATGCCACCAGGGGCACAAACAGCATGGATAAGCTCATGATAAAAGCGCCTTCGCCCAGCGCATGACTCAACGATACCGCCAGGATCCACAGTAATAACGACAGCGCTTGCAGGCAGCCCACCCCGATGATACCGGGGACGGCCGATAAGGCTATCCGGCTTCGCTGCCAAACACAAAAAGGCAGCAAGAACACGCCGGCTAATAAAAAACGCAGGCCTATAAAGCCAAACGGCGGCATTCCCTGCAAGGACTCCTTGGAAAAAACCCATCCAAAACCGGCAATTAATGTTGTCGCGACTAATAATAAATCCGCGCGTCGTTGTAAGCTTCCCATGACTGATTTATCGCTGCAAAAATGAGTATTATAATATCCTGAACGTTTTGACCATAAATTGCATGTATAAAATCAAGACAAACAGCACTGCCATACGCTGATTTAGCGGCGTCACGGCGTTGCTGCCCCAGTTCACCCAGCCGGACTGGCGGCGCTGCACAATAAGGAAAGCGCCGGAGGGTAGTGAAGTCCACCAGACCATGGCGTAGGGATCGCCGGCGCGATAGCGCGTTCCGCCGTAGGCGGCGAAGTGAACAAATACCTACCGGCCCGCGCCGCCCTCAAACTCATCGCCCACGGTGATTTTATCGGTTACCGAGCGACCGTTGATCACGGTCTGGAAGCTATCGACCCGGTAGCAGCGCTGGAAGAACGGCGTGTTGTAAGTAAATTGCCCGTCGATGGTGAAGCGTTTGCCGCGCAATTCCGGCAGCAGGCCGTCGGGAATCAGCCCGTGCATGCGGTAATGATGCAATACCGGTCCGCATTCCACGGTTTCAATGGCCACTATGGTATGTTCGGGGGGAGTGATCAGTCCGTTTTCCGGGGTGAAAAAGGGGCCGTAGAAACCGCCGATGGCGTAATTCACGGACGCCATCAGCTCAACGCCATCGGCGACGGCGCGGAAATGGCGGATGCCCCATTTCGATGAACCTACCCCCAGGGCGGTGCCGCGGCAGAGCTCAAGATCGAAGGCGCCGGTGCCCGCGGTGGGCTGGGCCGAGATAACCCGCGCCGCAAAGATAATGCCCGCCAGGCCCGAGCAGATTCCGGCAATGACATATACCGATGTGGTGATGCGATTGACCCGCACCCCGGCCAGACGCGCCGCCTTTTGCTGGTTGCCGCCGGATAATTCCTGTACCGGCTCGTCAAGCACCAGGACGCGCGCATCCTCGCCGACGGCGCGGGCGATTTCCACCATCTGCTGCCGGCGATGCTCAGCGCGCCGAGCGGCTGGCGGGGATCAATATCCGCGTGCTGGCGTATCGCCGGAAAGCCGGCGTGCGCGGTGGCAAAATCTTGCGTTTTACCGCCCGGGGTTTTATGGTGTTGGTCGGATTTCGGGCTGCGACACCGCGGCCATAGCACATCGTTGTTATTGATAGGAGTTTTTTTATGCTGGGTATTATCAGGGTATTAACTCATGACGATCGGACCTTTGTGGAAGAACATGGCCGGTTGATACATGAGCAATATGGGGTTGTTTCCCTGAGTCGTTGCATACCCGATCAGCATAAAGGGATTTATGATGATGCCAGCCAGGCACTGGCGATACCCAAGATTGTTGCGCTGGGCCAGGCGTTGCAGGCCGAGGGGTGTAATGCGCTGTTCCTGAGCTGTGCGGCCGATCCGGGGCTGGCGGAACTGCGCCGGGCGGTAACCGTTCCTGTTATCAGCGCCGGCAGCGCCTGCGCAAGCGTGGCCGCCATGCTTAAGCGGCCGGTAGCGGTCATGGGCATCGGGGCCGGCGCGCCGCTGCCGTTTAAACAACTGCTCGGCGAATCGGTGACGTATGCGCGGCCGGAAGGGGTCTTCAACACCACCGATCTGTTAACCCCGCAAGGGCGGGAAAGCGCGCTGGCCTGCGCCGACGCGCTTTATCGCCAGGGCGCGGAGGTGATTGCCTTCTCCTGCACCGGCTTTTCCACCATCGCCCTGGCCGAGCGCATTCGACAGCATTTGGGCAAAATCGCCATTGATGCGGTCAGCGCTGCGGGATTGTTTATCAGCCAGTTGGCGCCACGGCCACCCGAATAACGCGCCGGCTTTTGCCCGGTGGATGAGGATGCCGGCAGTAGGCGGATGGGCCAGTTCGCTGTCGGTGCCAACTGAGCCGGAATCTGGCCCGCGCATTGTTTTGCCGCGGTACAGCCGCATCCAGCGGGACGCCGCTCCATTTTTTGTCGGGTGCGGTTTTTCCATACGCCGATTTTGACATTTGTCATTTGCCTGCGCCTCGCGCAGGGTTATTTTTAATGACTACAAACCTTAAAGCCAATTGCCGAATCTATGATTTCCCCTACACCGATAAGTTTTAGCGAGGCGGAACGCCTCAGCCGGATTTTCGACGCTGAAAATCGGGAAGAATGGCAGCGAACGTCGCATATTCTTGATGTTCTTCATCTGCAGCCGGATACAATCATCGCCGATGTGGGCGCGGGAACAGGCTATTTTTCGCGCCTGTTGAGCGACCGTTTGCCGCGGGGCAATGTCTATGCGCTGGATACCGAACCCAACATGCTGGACTTTATGCAAAAGCGCTTTGCGAAAGAAGGGCGCCGCAACATCGACATTCGCCCTTGCAAGTCCGACGATCCTTGTTTGCCGCCGGACGTGGATGTGGTGTTTATGGCCAACGTTTACCGGTTCATCACATCGCGGCAAACGTTTCTTAAGCATCTTTATGAGCAAACGGGCGACAGCGTACGGGTCATGATTGTCGATCTAAATAGCGAGCAGTCGCAGGTTCCCCCCCAGAAGGCGCAGGAAGAGGTGGTCGCCGCCGGTTTTGTCCTGGTAGGCAGGGATATGACCGGTTGCCCGAATCACTGTATTTTGAGTTTCTGCAAATAGTGCACGCGTAGGGCGTTAATTTTTTTGCCATCGCAAAAATCAAAGACATATCCCCCTGATGCGTCTCAACCCGGCTTAATCCCGCCTCACGAAACAGAGTACGCGAAAGTGCTCTTGCCACCAGACGCCACATGGCTTTATCAACGTACATCGTCAACATGGCTTTATTGATAACCACATCCATACGGTTGTCCGCCCATGGTTTATGGGGAATATCGGCCGTCTTGCGGACAACGGCAGGGGGAATCAGACCAGGGATATCATGCGCCGGTGAGGGGATTAATATTTTGGTCGGCGATGATATTCGCCGTTAAGAAAACAGTGTATTTTCGGGAATGATTATCATTTTTTTCCTTCTTGTTATCAGACCGGATAAAGCAACGCCAATGACAAATGTCAAAAAGCCCCCGCCCAATGCCGTTGTCGCCCTGAGCAGACAACAATGGTTCGCCATGTTGCCCGAAAGCGAACGGATTAATTTATCGGCGCATTGCCGGCGCATAAACTTCAGGCCAGGCCAGACCTTGTTTCGCGAAGGCGATGCCATGGCGCATTGCCTGCTGCTTGAAAGCGGCATGGTCAAAGTGTTTCGCGTTACGGTGGCGGGGGAAGAAAAAATTTTCGGCCAATCAAGGCAAGGCGATGTTGTGGCGCTGGCGGCGGTCTTTATGCAACACGGTCGTTTTCCGATGAACGCTCAGGCGGTGGAGGGAGGAAATGCGCTGCTCATACCCAGTACATTGCTCAAGGACATCTGCCTGCGCTATCCGGAATTTTCTCTGCGGCTGTTGAGTTATTTTTGCAATCAGCTGTATGGGGTTATCAATCAAGTCGACTGGCTGACGTCAAGTTCTACCGCTGAACGTCTGGCGGCATATCTGGTGGCGTTGAGTGAAAACGCCGGAAGCCTGTATGTGACTCTTCCCGTCAGTCGCGCGCAGTTGGCCACGCAGCTCGGGGTGAGGCTTGAGACCCTAAGCCGCATGTTGTCCGACTGGCGCCGGCGGGGTGATATCACGGTGCAGGGACGGCAAGTGAGGATCCTTGCCGCCGAACGTCTCAGGGAATTGACCCTGTCCGCTAAACGCGATTTTTAAAAACCTGCCGATGCCGGGATGGAAGGCAGGGCGCGCCCTTTATTTCGCTTTCCCTTTAGCCGCCATAACCGTTGTTTTAGTTACCAACAGTAATTATTCTTGATAAAACAAACATAATGCGTATCATTATCACTATCATTACCATTTGTGATGCCGCTGAACGCATGCCATGAAAACTGGTTTCAAACCCGCCCGGGGGGTGCCGTATGCCGTTGCCGATCCCGCCCTGATTTGACTCGTCCCCAACGCATTTACGCCGCCGAGGGCGGCGGCGAAATCACGGGGATTATCCCGCGCAATAACTTTATCGAATACCGTTGGACACCGCCGGGCGGCAAAGACACGTTGCTGCTGAATATCGCTGGGGCTGAACAGACCGGGCGCCTGTTCGTGCCCATTTAGCAAGCCGTTAATAAAGATCATGCTACCGGCGGTACGGACACGGCGTGCTCCGTATTTCACCGAACAAGCCATTTAACCGGCCTGGCACCAGGCCATCATAGCCACTTGCTCTTATATATGAGTCAATAATGAACAACGCGAAAAACAACTCTCCTTTGCGCAAGACATTGCTTGCGCTGTCTATCGGCGCGGTAGCTCATTCCGCCTGTGCGGCGACGACGGCGACCACCACCAAAAAAGCCCAGGAAGATACAATTATTGTGCAGGCGGCACCGGCCGGCGATTTCAAACCCGGTGGCGATGAGCTGGTCCCCGCCTATCTTGACGGCCAGATCGCGCACGGCGGGCGTCTGGGGATGCTGGGCGAACAAAAGGCGATGGACGTGCCGTTCAACGTCATCGGCTATACCGCCAAAGCGGTACAGGATACCCAGGCGAAAACCGTTGCGGAAGCGATCGCCAATGATGCGGGCGTGAAAAGTTCGCAGGGTTACGGTAACTTCGCTGAAACCTACCGTATTCGCGGTTTCAACCTGGATGGCGACGATGTGACCCTGGGCGGCCTGCCGGGCATCGTCCCGCGCCAGGTTGTCGACACGCAAATGCTTGACCGCGTGGAAATCTTCAAAGGCGCCAATGCCTTGCTGAACGGCGCCGCGGGCAGCGGCGTGGGCGGCATGATAAATCTGGAGCCGAAACATGCCGAAGACACGCCGCTGACGCGTGTGGGTGTCGACTACACCACCCATTCACAGGTCGGAGGCTCGCTGGATCTGGGTCGTCGCTTTGGCGACAGCAACCAGTTTGGCGCGCGCGTGAACCTGCTGCATCGTGAAGGTGAAGCGCCGGTGGATGACGACAAACGTCGTACTACGCTGCTGTCCTTAGGGCTGGATTACCGTGGCGAGCGTTTGCGGACCTCGCTCGACGTGGGCTATCAGAAAAAGACCTTCCACGGCGGCACTACCGGCCTCAACATCAGCGGCGTTGACTTCGTTCCCGAGGTGCCGGACCCCAGCAAAAATTACAGCCAGAAATGGAGCCACAGCGATATCGACAACGAATTCGGCGTCGCGCGCGCCGAGTACGATTTGACCGATGCCTGGACGGCCTATGGCGCATTCGGCGCGCAGCACGCGCATGAGGAAGGTCTTTACAGCGCGCCAAAGCTGCTTAACGCCAACGGCGATGCCACCGCAGGCCGCCTGGACGTCAACCGCATTATAAACGCCTACAGCGGCATGGCCGGTATTCGCGGTAACTTTGATACCGGTGCCGTATCGCACAAAGTGAACCTGGGCTATTCCGCGCTCTTGAAAAGCGATAACACCGCATGGCGTATGTCGGCGAATAACCCGACCACGAATATTTATCATAACCATGGTGTCCCCGCACCGGATAATGCTTATTTCGGCGGCGATTACACCGATCCGCTGACGACCTCGCGCAACCGCACTCAAGGCTGGCTGATGGCCGATACCCTGGGCGTGCTGGATGACCACCTACTGTTCACCGTCGGCGCCCGTTATCAGAAAGTGTGGGTACGCAACTACAGCAACTCGACCGGCGACGAAGATACCACCTCGCGTTTTACCGACGACCGCTGGATGCCGACCTACGGCGTGGTGTACAAGCCGATTGAAGAAGTCTCCTTGTATGCCAACCATACCGAAGCGCTACAGCCGGGTAGCGTGGCGCCTATCGGATCGTCCAATTACGGACAGACCACCGGTATTGCACACTCAAAACAGAACGAAGTGGGCGTGAAAACGGATTTCGGTCGGATCGGCGGCACGCTGGCGCTGTTTGAAATCAAGAAACCCTCCGCCATCCAGGATGACGCCACCCTGCGTTATGCGCTCGACGGCGAACAGCGTAACCGCGGCGTTGAGCTGAACGTATTCGGCGAACCGGTGCTTGGCCTGCGTCTTAACACCGGTGCAACCTGGATCGACCCGGAGATGGTCAAAACGAACAGCGGTACCTACGACGGCAAAAATGCCATCGGCGTTCCAAAATTCTACGCGGTGCTGGGCGCGGAGTATGACATCAAACCGGTAGACGGCCTCACCGCGACCGCGCGCGTCACGCATTCGGGTTCACAATATGCGAACTCGGCGAATACCAAGAAAATCGATGACTATACCACGCTGGATCTGGGCGTTCGCTACCGCACCCGTCTGAACCAGGATGAGAATGAAATGGTGTGGCGTGTCGGTGTGGATAATGTCACCGACGAGAAATACTGGTCTGGCATTGAAGACAACGGCACCTATGTTTTCCAGGGCGCGCCGCGCACCCTGAAAGTGTCGATGAGCTACGATTTCTAAGCCTTTGTCGCAGAGCCAATGTGCCGCGCAGTCGCGTGGGTTATCGTAATGTCGCGCTCCAGCTGGATGGATTTCAGCGGAGCCGTACCCGACATGGATCAGCCATGGGTTTTCGCGCTGGCTCATGGCTTATGCATTCCTGTTTGAGCGTTGCCTGAGCCTGCTTTTCTCTTGTTACCGGTACGGCGGCATGCTATTTGTCGAAAATGGAAAAACGATTACGGGAACTGCGCGAGCCCGCCCCCGGGGCTGGCAATCAGCGCATTGAAACAGGTATACCGCGTCTGGCGATGGTGCGGGGAGACATTCCTGAACACAGGCTGTCTGCCGTTTATGAACCGATGATTAACCTGATCCTGACCGGCTCGAAAAGCATGAGGGTCGGGGAGAGGATCTGGCAGAACAGGCCGCGCTGAGTGTTTCGGCATTCCATCGCCACATCCGGGCGGTTACAGCGCTTAGCCCGGTGCAATATCAGAAACGTATCCGGCTGATGCATGCCCGGTCAAAACTAACCACGACAAGCGCTACCATGACAAACGTCGCCTTATCGGTGGGATATCAACGCCATACTCAATTCAGCCGGGAATATGCGCGATTTTTTGGCCATCCTCCCTCAGGAGATGTTGCCAAGATAAAAAAGGGCAATGCGATGATTAACTAAATCAGCGGTAACCTAGGGGAACAGCGGACCGTGGTGATGGGTGCCGTCCGAGCTGACGATCAATCGCGTCGCCGCATTCGGGGGGGATTACACTTCAACCTGGTACAGCCACAAAAATTACAGGTATAATCCCACAAATCATTCAACTTGCTTAGAAACGACGATGACAAAACTTACCTTACAAGAGCAGATGCTCAAAGCGGGATTAGTGACCAGCAAAAAAATAGCCAAAGTCCAGAAGACGGCTAAAAAATCACGCGCTCAGGCCCGTGAGGCAAGGGAAGCTGTGGAAGAAAATAAAAAAGCACAGCTTGAACGTGATAAACAGCTAAGCGAACAGCAAAAACAGGCTGCTTTATCTAAAGAATATAAAGCTCAGGTGAAACAGTTAATTGAAATGAACAGAGTCGACATTTCAAAAGGTAATATTGGTTTCAACTTCACAGATAATAATTTAATTAAAAAAATAGATGTGGATAAGACAACCCAAGCCCAGCTGATTAGTGGTCGTCTCGCCATTGCCCGTTTGGTTGTTGATAACAGTGGCGTGAGTGAATACGCTATTATCCCCGCAAGCGTAGCCGATAAAATTGCCCAGCGAGATGCGTACAGTATCGTATTAAACAGCGCGCTTAGTCAGGAAGAGCAAGATGAAGAAGATCCGTATGCCGATTTTAAAGTGCCCGATGATTTAATGTGGTAGTCAATCACCTGTTTCTTCAACCGGGCGGAATACCCCTGTTTGCGGCAAGACCGGTAACATGGCAAAACCAGTGGCCCCTTAACCGGCGGTACCGGCTGAAACAGGGATAGTGTCGGAATAGGGGGGTGAGATAGTGTTCCTCAGTCTCAAAAGCTACTGTGTTTCCACAATCATCAATGGCAATGGTTACTCACCATTCCAGCGTTTTTCCCTGGTAATTTAGGAAAGCGATGCCTTTCTGGTTAAAACGGGTCATCAACATTTCCGTGACGCCGCGTGTACTGGTGTCGACATCCAGTAGCGCATCGGGGCCACCCAGTTCAGTACGTACCCAACCGGGCGCTACCGCTGTCAATGACCAGGGCACCAGTGGGTTTTCCGCGATATAGCTGCGCAGTGACTGATTCAGAGCCGATTTACTGGAACGATAAGGTTCCCAGCCGCCTTGCGTATTCCCCGCGATGCTTGCCAGTTCCGATGACATCACGGCGACCACACCACCCGCTCGGACGTTCGGTGACAGGATGCGCACAGCGGACATTGCACCAGCGACGTTGGTACGCATTACCGCCAACAGCCGCTGAGCGAAAGATTCATCAGGAGAACCCGCCGTACCGGCGTTCACCATCAGCAGATCCAGCGTTTTCCCTGCCAGGTGAGAATGTAATGCCGCGAGCGACTCTTCGCTGTTCATGTCCAGCGTTTCGACAGACAAACGCGGGTCGCGTGCAGCGAGCTGGCGCAGATCAGCACGGGTAGTATCCTCACGCTCAGTCGCAATGACTCGCCAGTCGCGTTCCAGAAAACGTTCGGTTAACCCCAGCCCCAGGCCGCGACTGGCCCCAATAATTAATGCAACGGGTTGCTTTGCCATCGTACTCATAAAATCTCCGGTTGTTCAGAAAATGTTTTTTAATCAATGTGTTCAGTGCGATTCCCGGTTCCAGCCATCATTCCCAGCGGCGTCAGCAGATGCTGCTGTGCGACCTGCGCGCCCAGGTGGTAGTCACACCACCCGGGCGCGTTGACTCCAGCGCGGTACGGACGCTTTAATGTATCAATGGTGACGGGTGCAGAGTCTACGGCGCAAAAATGAGTTAATCCATATCATGATTGTCATATTTAAAGTGACAAAAAATCATTAATAATGACAACATATTGATATTGATCCCACCGGGTCCCGTTGGGCAAAAATGATATGAATAATAGGTAACCCGTGACAAAATGTCATGAGTCTTCATATTGAGAGGCCCCAACTAGCCAGAAGAGAGGTGGAAAAATGGCATTCGACGAGCGGATGTTAAATGGCATGGGCGTACTCTCTGCGGTGGTAAACGGGGGGAGTTTTGCCGCTGCTGCCGAGGCGCTGGATATGTCCCCCTCAGGCGTAAGCCGCGCGATCGTCCGGCTGGAAGGCCGGCTTGGTATCCGTCTGTTTGACCGTACCACCCGATCGATAGCCTTAACCGATGAGGGGCACCGTTTTTTTCAGCAAATTGCTCCGTTACTTGCCGGGCTGGAAGATGCCGCGGCTTGTGCTCTAGAGGGTAGCACTGCGGTACGTGGACGTTTGCGGGTCAATGTGCATCCGTTCTTTTCAAGACTGATACTCGGACCACAATTGGGAGGCTTTCTGCGCCAATATCCGGAGTTGCAGGTTGAACTTGCCACGCGTGAACAACTGGGTGATCTGGTTGCCGAGGGATTTGACCTGGCGATTCGTTTCGGCGAACATAAATCCTCGACATTGGTTGCGCGTAAGTTACTTGATACCCGTATTCTCACAGTCGCTTCGCCTGCTTATATTGAGCAGCATGGAAAACCCATTACCCCAGACGATTTGGCATTACCCGAACATTCCTGCATTCAATTTCGCTCCCCGGAGACCGGCAAACTCTTTACCTGGGAATTTAAACGCGGCAAGGAAATAACATCGCTGACGCTAAGTGGCCAGCTTATTGTCAATAATGTCGGCACTATGCATGGAGCCTGTCTGGCAGGATATGGTATAGCTCAGGTCATGGAGCTGGGCATCGAACATTTATTGGCGCAAGGGAAACTGGTCAATTTGTTACCTGAATGGTCTAACGAAGTTTTTCCACTTTACGCACTCTATCCGTCGCGCAATCATCTCCCGGCTAAAACCAGTACCTTCCTGGATTTTGTCTCTTCGGTGGTCGCGTGCTGATGACTCTCTTTTTGACGAGCCGTCCGAAATGCAGAAACTCATGACGGTAACAAATTCGATCAGTCGCGCACCGCTTGCCCATCTTTGTCTGGAGTTGGCCGAGCGTTCGGTAAAAACTACCACGAGTCGATGGATTGCCATTGCAAAATCATAGTCTGCGCAGGCATTGTGCTTTACACTGCGCGCTGCAAAAACTGAGTAGATAAACGATCAAGTAGGGGTAATGGCGATGAACGGAACGATCACAACGTGGTTTAAAGATAAAGGTTTTGGATTTATCAAAGATGAAAACGGTGATAACCGTTATTTTCATGTGATTAAGGTCGCCAACCCGGAGCTTATCAAGAAAGATGCGGTGGTGACGTTCGAAGCCACCACTAATAACAAGGGCTTGTCGGCGTATGCTGTGAAAGTCGTACCGGAAAGCAAGTACATCTATATCGCGGGTGAACGCCTTAAGCTTACGTCGATCAGGTCTTACCTGGTTTACAGCGAAGAAGTGTCTGCCGATACCCGCATCGATAAAGAAACCGCGGTACTGTCCGTAGGGGTACTGATGAATAGCATCAGGCCGAAATCAGCCGCGAAGCCTGGCGAAATGCGCTCGCTGAAAAAACTGGCGATCACCACCTTCCAGGGAACGACGTTAATCTTTTCGGAAGATGAGATAGACGTGGATGCCACGGTGAAACTGCTCAAGGTCTGACATAATTGCCGGCTGGCCCTGTGCCGGGATCCTGCGCCGGGCATAAGCAGCGTATCGGCATTGCTTACTGACCGATATGATATATGCAAGCGTCAATACGGTCCTGAGTTTACGCCGCTATTCGCGTCTAGCATATAAAGTCAAATATGGCCTGAGGGTACAATATCGCTAGGAATACCTTGGTTCCATTCTGGCTAACTGAGCAATTCATTTGATCAACTGTTTTTTTAATTGACCAAAGGCAATATTCAACCGTAATACATCGCTCAGCCCTGATTCAAAACCGCGAGATATTTCCTACCGGCGTTGCGGTTTTTCGGCAGGTTGGCCTGCGGGATATGCTTTCCGCGCGAATTTTGCAGTACGGACAACCATGCCGGCGTGATAACCGACGTTGCCATTTGCTTCCATTTGGTTTTTGACACCATGATCTAAGTCAATTTTTTACCCCACTGTATCGACTAGTTTTTAATGGTCGCATAGCGGGGTTGACGCTTAGACCTGCGAACCGGAGGCTGATGATGTATATGAAGCATAGACGGGAAAATATCCTGGTTTATATCAAAGCTCATAATGTGGTAAGCGTTGACGCGCTGGCGGCGTTATTTTCCATATCCAGCAGAACCGTTCGCAATGATTTGGCTTACCTGGCGTCCTTTGGTTTGATAAAACGCGTGCATGGCGGCGCGGCTTTTGTTCATCATGCCTTGTTAACGCAACTGACCAGGGATGACAAAAACGGCATCGGCCAGATTATCCGCAATGTTAAGCGTCCATGCGCAGCGCCTGAGAATAAACAGCACTCGGGTAAAGTCTGTATCCTCGGCACATTTTTTGTCGATATCATCACCAAGGTCGACCACCTGCCGACGCACGGGGAAGAATTGCTGCTGGCGTCGGATATTTCTTTTGGTCCCGGTGGAAAGGGCGCAAACCAGGCTCTGGCGGCGTCGGCGGCCGGCGCCTGGGTGCACTTTGTCGCAAAAGTCGGTACTGACCAGTTCAGCCAGATGGCCCACGATCATTTGGTGTCATCGGGCATCAATTCCTTCACGCTGTACCAAACGCCGGAAGCATCGACGGGTTGCTCGGTTATTTATGTTTCCCAAGAGCATGGGGAAAGTATTATCGCCATCAGCCCGGGGGCGAATAAAAAAATCACCGATCTTGAAATCGCGGCGATGTACCAGGAATTATCCGCGGCGGATATTTTTTTACTCCATACGGGTAATAATATCAGTGCGGTTACCAGCGCCATAAAGTTGGCCAATCTTTTAAATGTCATGGTGATATTAAATCCGGCCCCCATCACCGAAGAAATAAAGTCCTGCCTGCCGATGGTCAATATTATTATTCCCAATGTTATCGCGGCCACCCGGCTTTCCGGCATCGAGGTGCAGGATCTGGATTCGGCCAAGTTGGCGGCCAAGGTAATTCACGCCCTGGGTGTCAATACGGTGATTATCACCATGGGCGGTTTTGGCGCGCTGCTGTATTTCGATTCGTCTTTTTATCATTTTCCCGCCTATACGTCGGTGCAGATCGATACCACCGGCGCGGGCGATGCCTTTTGCGGAGCGTTTTCAGCAATGATGGCCAAAGGGGAGAATATTCTGTATTGCATTAATTACGCATCGGCATTTGCCTCATTGGTGGTGGAAAAAGAAGGCGCGGCCAATATGCCCAGCGGCGAGGAGATTAATTATCGTTTAAAAAGAAGAACAAGCCACTACGAATTAGTTTAATTAGCATTTGGTTATAAACCATACCTATCCAGGATGCGTGTTACCGCTGCCTGCCGTTATCATTTATATTTGTGATGATGCGCCGGGTCTTATGTTGATCTAGTTGAAAATAACCTCGGAGTATGAGAATGAAAGAAATTAAGAAAGCATTTGGCGTAATGCCGGCATCAATGACGATTTGGCAATCCGATCAATCCTATGATAAAAAAGGGATGGAAAAATATTTGCGTTGGTTGATCGACCAGGGTGCGCATAGTTTATCTATCTGTGGCAGCACCGGCGAAAATATTGCCATGGAAATGAATGAGCAAAAGGAGATTATCGAACATGTGGTCAGGTTTATTGACGGCGAGGTACCTGTTTATTGCGGAACCGGCCGTTATGCCACATTACACACCGTCGAATTAAGTAAATTTGCCCAAGATGTGGGGGCCGATGGGGTAATGGTTATTTTGCCGTTTTACCTGAATCCGCATAAACGCGCGGTAATGGACCATTTTCGCGAGCTGCGTCGAAATATAGATATCAATATTATGATTTATAATAATCCCTGGTTTGCCGGCTATGAGCTTACCCCGGTCGAGATTGAGACGTTACTCAATGAAGGTGTTATCAATTCGATTAAGGCGGCCCACGGGGATGCCAATCGGGTCCATGAACTTAAATTCCACTGCGGCGATCGGCTGGACGTTTTTTATGGCCATGATTATGCCGCCATGGAGGCGCTATTAGCCAAGGCCGACGGTTGGTTAAGCGGCTTCCCCGGCATTCTGCCGCAACCCTGTCGCCAACTGTTTGATATTTGCGTGAAGGAAAAAGATGTGGAAAAGGCCAACCGGCAGCAATATAAAATGCAGCCTTTTATCGATTATTTCTTTTACGATAAGGTTAATGGCGTTCCCCATTGGCAGGAGATTTGTAAATATGTGTTGGCCGCGCAGGGGCTGGAGGTGGGTTTACCACGCCGGCCCCTGCGCGCGTTGGATGACGCAAATAAAAAGAAAGTGGATAAATTGCTGGCCGATCTTCTTTAACTGGCGGGAGACGGGTTGCCCGTGCGGTTTGCGCCGGGCAACCCGCGATCGTTGGTCGGCTTCCACCAACACAAGTGATTGGAGAATATAAAATGAACATTGAGGAAAGTAGTATTAAACTTAATGTCTCTACGCCGTCCTCATCTCAGGATATGCGTAAAGTTGCGTTAGCCAGTGCTGTTGGCACCATGATTGAATATTATGATTTTACGCTCTATACCACTTCAACCGCGCTGGTATTTAATAAAATATTTTTCCCCAGCCACGATCCGCTTATTGGCTCGCTCGCGGCGTTTGCCACGTATTTTGTCGGTTATTGCGCACGCCCCCTGGGGGGTATTTTATTCGGCCATTTTGGCGATCGTCTTGGCCGGAAAATAATGCTGCTGATTACCCTGATGATTATGGGGGCCGGTACCTTCCTGATAGGCCTGATCCCGCCTTATGCGCAGATCGGCATCTGGGCGCCGGTTATCCTGGTGATACTGCGTGTTCTGCAGGGTATTGGCATCGGCGGGGAGTACGGAGGCGGCATGACCATGATGGTGGAGCATGCGCCGCCACAAAAAAGAGGCTTTTACAGCTCACTTATGCATATCGGCGTGCCCGCCGGATTTCTTTTGCCGATTGTATTGATCGGCGTATTAAACAGCGTTATGTCACAGGAGGGCTTTCTCGCCTGGGGATGGCGCATTCCTTTCCTGCTGAGCATTGTTTTATTGGCGCTGGGGCTATTTATACGCTTTCATATCGAGGAGACGCCGGCATTTAAACGTGTGCTGCAGGCGGGAAAAACGGTTAACGTGCCGGCATTCGAAGCGGTAAAAAATCATCATCGCAACGTGATTTACGGTATTGGCGCCAAGATTGCGGAAAGTGGTCTGTTTAATATTTATGCGGTATTTGTCATCAGCTATTGTGTTAACGTGCTGCAATTGCCCAGTCAATTAATACTAAACGGTGTCTTGCTGGCCTGCTTTATCGAGTGTTTTACTCTGCCGGTTTTCGGTGCGCTCAGCGATCGTTTCGGCCGGCGGAAAATCTATATCGCGGGCATGATCTTCCAGGCGTTGCTGGCATACCCGTTTTTTCTTCTGCTCAACAGCGGCGATGTCTGGCTGATTTATCTGGCGATCGCAGCGGGTTTAGCCTTGGGGCACGGCTCGGTCTATGGCGCCCAAGGCGCTTTTTTCTCGGAGCTCTTCCCCGCCAATATCCGCTATAGCGGACTTTCCCTGGTACAGCAAATCGGACCGATACTCGGCGGCGGGATTTCACCGTTGGTGGCGACCGCGCTGCTGGTGCAGTACCACAACTACCACATGGTTGTGGTGTATATGATTGGTATCGCCCTGTTGTCGGCCTTGTGCGCCCTGGCGCTGCGTAACGAAGCGGGTGAGTGACCCTAAACGAGGGGGAGGGTGGTCTGATAGCGGGTCCTGTCAGCACTCATCCCGAACGGGATGATGATAACGATGATCGTGCCCCAGCCGAAGCCGCTAAGGGCATCGTCAGGGCAGCTACGCTCGATGATGATGGTCCGTCTGGCGGTTTCTTTTTTGGCGGGGAGCCAATGGCTCCATCCCTCCTATGACCAACCCCCTTGTCGTCATTTTTGCTACCATCGGGCTTGATGCGGTAGGGATCGGATTAAGCTTTCCCATCTTCCCCCGATTGATCGAAGAGGTAACGCATTCCCACATTTCGTCGTTCGTATTCAATGGCCATCGGCGCTCTGGCTATTAGCACTCGCCCTTCCCGCCACGCCCGGGTCGACAGAGTCTTTGGTCGAACGGACCACGGCATCACGACATTGCTGTTCGCCGGACTCGTTGCGACCCGGCTCCCAGCCGTCAGCTCATCAGCCGACAGGGAAATAATGGCCGTTGTCCAAATCGGCGAGCAGGCTGGGCTGAGAAGGTTCCCAGCCGAGAACCTGGCGCGTGATGGCGTTGGACGCCGGGAGGTCCAGCGTGACCAAATTCGCGAGGAACCCAAAGTACCCCGGCAGCATCAGCACGTCCGCGGGAATGCTCACGGCCGGCAGGCCGAGGCGGCTGCCAATGGCTTCGGCTATCGCGCGGAACCGGATGCCCGCGCCCTCAATCCCGTGCCAATATTTGCCCGCCGGACCCTTCTCCAGTGCCAGACGGAACAAGGAGGCGAGGTCGCGGCTATGCACGGCCGGCCACAGGTTCGCGCCGTCCCCGGGATAGCCGACGACGCCCTTCTCCTTCGCGAGTCCAATTAGCAGCGGGAGGAAGCCGGCATCGGTCGTGCTGTGCGCGATGGTGGCAATGCGCACCACCGAAGACCGCACGCCGCGCTCCGCGAGGCCGACCACGGCGAGTTCCACACGATTGCGAACCCGCAGGGTTCCCTGGTAAGCATCGCCACCGGGAAGCGCCGGGTCTTCCTCGGTGGCCGGCCGGCCCAGGTTTTCCCAACCGGGCGAGCCAATGCTCCCCGATACGACCAGCGGCTTTCCGGTTCCGGCCAATGCCTCGCCGTATGCCAGCATGATCTGGAGTTCCGCGGCGGCCACGGCGTCGATCCCGCCGGAGGGAAGCAGGTCTTGCCTGTGCGCAACGTGGATGACGCCGTCAGCGGCCGCCGCCGCCGCCTTGAGTCCATCGAGGTCGGAAAGTTCCCCGCGGCGCACCTTGGCGCCGAGCGCGGACACTGCGGCCGCGGCCGTGTCCGACCGGGCCAGGCCAGTGACCTCGTGTCCGGCCGCGACGAGCTCGGGGATGATGTACGAACCGATATGGCCGGTCCCGCCAGTAACAAAAACGCGCATATTACTGCTCCTTGTGAGTGATATGGTGCGAGAAAGTGGTGCTACGGGGGCGCTCAGCCATGCTGCCTGAGCCGAT